>CAYOBT010000135.1:0-6836 GCA_964402205.1 uncultured Anaerolineales bacterium | reverse complement strand
ACGCTCGATTTTGTCGCTGGCGCCACTTTGCGCGCTCCGAGCTGGATGCAGCGATCCGGGTTGGAGTGGCTGTACCGCCTCATGCAGGAACCTCGGCGGCTCTGGAGGCGATATGTCAGCGATCTCACCAACTTTGCCTACTTTTTCGGGCGACAGTGGTGGCGCTTGCGAGCTCGTCGCAGCGATGGCACCCCTTTGGCTACCACACGGGGCGACATGATCCGGGACATGGCCGTCATCAGCGTGTCGGGCCGCCTGGACGCCTCGACACGGAGCTCGCTTGTTGCCGAGGCAGAACAGGCTCTCGCCATCACGCCGGAGATCGCCGTGGACCTACGCGATGCAACTTTTGTTGATAGCGCCGGCATCGGGGCTTTGGTCGCGCTGGCCAAGCAAGCCCGCGACCAAGGGGGAGATCTCTTTCTGCTGGCAGTACCCAGACCGATCCAGGAAACGCTTCAGCTTATCAAGCTCGACTCGTTCTTTCAGATCCTACCATCGCCGCAGCATGCGGACGAGGCGCGCACACGACGTGCTCAGCCCTACGCAGTGGCTCGGAGCAATGCCCACGAAGGCGAAGCCGCACTCGAAATGCCCCGCCGCATCGATGCAGCCTCCGTCGCAGCAATGAGAGAGGCCGTCGAGCGCGCTCTGGTCCAGAATCCGCGCGTGACGCTGGACCTCAGCGAGACCGTCTTTCTCTCCAGCGCGGGCATCGCGGCGATGGTCTCGCTCAATCGACTCGCCGTCCAGGAGGGTGGTGGCCTCCGCCTCGTGGGTTGCTCGCCGGATATTGCCCGCACGCTGCGGTTGCTCAAGCTCGATCAAGTGATGCCAATCCAAGCACGCAACCAAGATCACGCCAAGCAGTCTACCTAGGGGGCTCCATGGAGGCCATCCTCATCGCTACGGGCGAAGCGCAGAAGCTTCATCCGATTACAGACGACTTGCCGACACCCTTGGTGCCAGTGGCCAATCGTCCGCTGGTCTTCCATGTGCTGGAGCTGCTCGCACGCTTTGGCGTCACGCACGTGGTGGCGGTCCTTCAGCGATTGAGCGGTGCCGTCGAAGCGCAGCTCGGCGATGGTCGGCGGTGGGGCCTGTCGATAGAGTATGCCCTCCTGCGCGAGCCCGGTGGCTGGGCTGGCGCCGTAGCGCGGGCTGCACCGCTGGTCAGTGATCAAGCGTTTGTCCTTTGGGGCGATCAGTTTCTGGATGCCAATCTGGAGGTCCTGCAGCAAGAGCACGCCGCGCATGGAACTCTCGCCACCCTTTGGACGACGACGACCCCAGGACTGCAGCAAGGCTCACAGTCGCCAGCAAAGGGCGACGGCTCGAGTCGGAAACAGGTCAGGCTAGCGAGCAGCCCGGCAGTTGCCCTACTGGAGAGAGACGCACTGAACGCCCTAGCATCAACCGCAAGGCCGGATAGCTCGCCAGACGCCGAGGCCGCGCTGGATCGCGCGGGTGTGGCTCACATGCTTGTCGCTCTAGACGGGTATTGGAGCCCCGTCGATGATTTCACGCAGTGGCGCGAACTGGAGCGTAGCTACCTCGAGAGTGCCTCCGCGACCAGCTCACCGGTCATGTCCGACGCCTTTGTGAAAGGGCACCAGCTCACGCCCGGCATCTGGGTGGGGCACAACCCGTTGGTCCACCCCTCTGCTCGCCTGCGAGCCCCGCTCCTCATCGGCGACAACTGCCGGATAGGCAGACAGGCGGAGCTCTGTAACGCCGTGATCGGCGACGATGTCATGATCGACGCTGAAGCCACTGTCTCCAACAGCACAGTACTAGCACAAACCTATGTCGGCAGGCTGGTAGATCTGACAAGCCGCATCGCCGAGCGTCACCATGTAATCGATAGCAGCACGGGTGAGTATGCAGAGATCGTGGACTCCTTTCTGCTAGCCGAGGCCACAGCCAAGCCTTGGACACAGCAACTGGCCCAGGCAGGAAGGGCTCTGTTGGCGCTGCTCCTTGGAATAGCGCTAACCCCGGTATGGCTGCCCGCGCTCTTGGCCGTGACTGCGGTTTTCGGTGGGCACCCCCTGCGTCGCAGTCGGGCGTTTGCCAGGCGGGCCTCCGACGGCGCGGGTGCCCAGCCGAGTGAGTTTCCCGTCTGGCGCTTTGCGACGCGAGACGCCCAAGGCAACCAGCCCCGACTCGGAGCGGCCTTGGAAAGGCTAGGCGCGCATCGCCTGCCCGAGCTCATCAACGTGATCACCGGGGATCTGGGCTTCGTCGGTGTCAAGCCACTGACTCCCGAGGCAGCGAGCCAACTCACCGCAGCGTGGCAAACCAAGCGTTACGAGACCCATGCCGGGCTCACGGGCCTCTGGTACACGGACTTGCCCCGCGACGCGGAGCTTGACGAGATCGTCGTTAGCGATGCGTACTATGCAGCTACGCATTCGATAGCCGGCGACGTGCGCATCCTTGGAAAGACGCTGAGGACTTGGTGGCGACGCTGCGCTTCTGGAGATAGCTAGACGGCCGGTAGCTGCGAACACTCTTGAGCTGGGAAACGATGGGATCGGAGCACAAAGCAGGCCATGGATCAAGCTGATAGATTGAGCAACGAGCTAAGGCACATCGCGAAAGCCTGGATTCAGGCCGGTGCTGCTCGAGTGACTCTGTGGACGGAAGAGGAGCCGATCTGGACACTTCCCAAGGGAGCAAACCCCCTGCGACTCCACGGGGTAGAGATAGAGGTGAACTCGGGTCACGGAATGCGGCTCAGGATGGACTGGGGGACGCTGCCCGATCTCACAACCGCCCTTGACCAGGAGGTGGCGGCACTGACGCGTTGCGCGGATACCGAGCGCGCTCTGGATGAGATGACCGAAGCCATGATCCAGACCCAGGATCAGCTTCTAGCGCTCTATGACCTCGCCCAGACGACGCGTAGTCGCGTGGAGCTCGCCGACCTCCTCCCGTCATTAGTGCAAGAGGCCTGGCGCCTCGTACAGCCAGAAGCAGCCTTTGTCTGGCTGACGCTCGACGATGAACAACCCTATGCGGCCCAGGCGCCCGAGCCTCACATCTCATCACGAGCGATGCAGCGAGCCCTAGAGACGGTGGCCCTTGCAGATCAGAGGCTGCTCTGGAATCCTGGCGAGGCAACCAGCCAGCCCAAACCCCTTCACGATGATCGAGCGCTTCTGGCCATGCCCCTGCGCATCCGCGAACGCATCCGCGCTGTGATCGGGCTTGTCAACCCCCCGGGCAAAGCCTTCAGCTCTCCCGATGTCAAGCTAGCGGGCACCATCGCGCGCCACGCCGAGTCTCAGATCGAGAACTTGCTCCTGTACCGTGAGACGGTCGAGCAGGCCCGGCTGCATACCGAGATGGAGATCGCGCGCGAGGTGCAGTTGCATCTGCTCTCGCCCTCTTGCCCCGTTGACGCAACCAAGTGCTTGGACCTGTACGCAACCATGCAACCAGCGCGCGTTGTCGGCGGCGATTTCTACGATGTCCTCTGCACCAACCGCGACCAAGTGATTGTGGTCATCGGCGATGTGTCTGGCAAGGGGATGCCCGCTGCGCTGCTCATGTCGCGAACACAGGGCGCCATCCGGAGCACACTGAGCTTCCTTCCAGAAGCCGGGCCGGCGGCCATTCTACGACAAGTCAACGAGCATCTCTATGGCGCATTCTCGGACGTGGGCATGTTCGCGACGGCATTCGTGGCGCAGTACGAGGCCAGCAGCCAGACGCTAACGTATGCAAACGCGGGCCATGCGCCGGTCATCTACAGCGGCGATGGTAACGCCCCCCGCCTCCTGCGAGCCGACGCCACAGCCCTCGGCATCCTGCCCAGCTGTGACTGCCGGGACCATCGACTCAAGCTCAGACACGGGGATCTCCTGGTGGCCGCGACCGACGGCTTTAACGAGAGCGAGTCGGAGGATGGTCGCATGTTCGGCCTGGAGCGCCTCCTTCCGCTCGTAGCATCGAGCCATAGGCAGAGTGCGCAGGAGGTCGCAGAGACCCTCACCGGTGCGGTAGCCGCTTTTGCCGGGCACATGCCACGTAGTGATGATCAGACGATTCTGGTTCTCAAGCGCAGACCAGGCGCCAATCTCTAGGACGACATGACGAAAGGGGACAGTATGCAGACCATCCTAGTCGTCGAGGACCATCACGTGATGCAACGGGTGCTCGGCTATACGTTGACCAGAGCCGACTATGACATCGCTATCGCAGAGAACGGCGTGCAGGCGTTGGAATACCTCCAGGAGCATGACTGCGACCTCGTCATCGCTGATGTTGCGATGCCAGAGATGGACGGCCTCACGCTGCTCAAAGAGCTACGCGCACACGACCAGTGGCACCACCTGCCCGTCATCATGCTTACTGCCAGCGTCGACGATAGCTACCGAGTCTCGGCAGACGCCTTGGGCGTCAGTGCCTTCCTGAACAAGCCAACCAGCTCGCGCGACCTGCTCAGAACGGTAGCGCGTGTGCTGGCCGACGGACGCACGGGATAGCGAGCACCTTCTCACGAGGCTACTGTGGCCAAACGCAGCAAAGATCCAAGAGCAAAAGGGCGAATCCTTGATCGGCCGGGACTTGAACGGCGATCCTGTGGGATCACCCTGTTTGGATTGTCAGCGCTTCTGCTAGCGCTCGGCGTGTACGAAGCGATGCTCTCGGCCAGCCCCCACCGATACACGCTTCTCTTAGCGACGGGCATCTGCTGGCTCGGTTGCCTTTGGGCCTGGCGAACAGTCGCCCGAAGTAGCACCTCTCACAACACCCAACGGGCGGTCATGGCCATCGTCATGGCCGCGTTAGTGGTGCTCCTGGCTTTTGGCGCTTGGCACGGGCAGGCATCCTACTGGTATGGGCTGCTAGTCATCCCTCTGGCTAGCACCATTCTGGCCACGGCACCCGCCCTATCGGGACTGGCGACGACGCTAGCTCTCGCGATCTGGGCCTATGTGAGCGTATGCGGGCCATACGGCCTAGAGCCCAGACTAGCGGCTCTGGTGGCCGGATCAGCGGCTTTCGCTTCCTGGTCTGCCATCCTGTGGCAGCGACGGCTCTTCGGGCAGATCGACGTGCTCTCGGATATCGCCGTCAGCGCCGAACGCCAGGAAGCCGAGGCGCAACGATCACTGCTTTGCGCAAGGCGCGAGTTCGCGGCGTTGCTCGATGGCGTCACGGAAGCTGTGCTGTTCTGCAACCAGCGTGTCATCACCAAAGCCAACCCTGCAGCAGCAACCTTGTTCGGCCGGACGCCCGATGCGATGGTCGGCGCGCGGCTGAGCGGGTTGCTTGCGCCCGATAGCCTCCATCGGCTGGGAGGCAACCTGCTGGTCGGCAAGCACGAGAGCCTCGAGCTGACGGGCATGCGCGCGGATAGCTCCATCCTGATCCTGCGCGCCGCATCGTTTCCTCTGGAACCAGACGGTGCCGCAACTAGCCATCTTCTCATCCTGGAGAACCTCACGGGGGCCAAGCGCACACAGCAGGCGATACGCGCTGCCAACGAGGAGGGCTTTCGTCTCGCTCGTGCCATGGCCGCCACATCCGATGGCATCGCGATGCTCGATCCTCACCGGGAGGGGATGCCCGTCGTCTATGCCAACCCCGCCTTTGCCCGGATCACGGGCTACACCACAGAGGCTCTTGCTGGCCGCGGGCTGGACATACTCAACGATCATCAGAGCGACGCCGACTCTGTGGCGGCAATTGGTGAATCGCTCAGCAAGGGCGAGCCCGTCGAGTTGGTCATACGCCACCGTCGTCGAGACGGGACGCACTTCTGGGATGAACTCAAGGCCTCGCCCGTGCGCGATGCCAAGGGGCAACTCCTCTACCACGTTTGCATCGTCACCGACGTGACGGATCGGATCGAGACGAGGCAAC
The DNA here is from genome assembly GCA_964402205.1 of uncultured Anaerolineales bacterium. Classification (GTDB taxonomy): domain Bacteria; phylum Chloroflexota; class Anaerolineae; order UBA1429; family UBA1429; genus DAIRUQ01. Next base: position 959 of record CAYOBT010000135.1, on the reverse strand, counting down.
GGATCGAGCGGCAGCTCGGGTTTGAACAGCTTATCGCCACCATCTCTACGCGGTTTGTCAACCGGTCGCTGGATATGGTGGACCATACCGTCGAGCAAGCATTGCGAGCTGTGGGCCTCTTTCTCGGGGCGCGCCACGGATACCTGGCGATGCTCGACGATGGGAATCAAACGCTAACAGCCCATCACGCTTGGGCAGTGCCAGGCCAACTCAGCGCCCTGAGACGGGTGATTGGTCTGCCACGGGTGGATGAGCTCCCGACGGAGCTACATCGTGGTGAGACATGCGTCCTCGAGAGGGGGACCATAGGATTCGATACGCTAGCCGAGGAACAAGATCGCACCGTGGCGGTTGCCCCCGTCATGCGGAGCGAGGCGCTGAGAGGCATCCTCGTCTTTGGATCAGATGGGGCAGCGCCTCCCTGGGACAGCGAGAGCGACGCTCTGCTACGGCTGGTGGCCGAGGTGCTGAGCGCTGGTTTGGAGCGCAGACGTCTGGTGATCTCCCTTGCCAAGGCGCGCGACGAAGCACTCGAGAGCTCTCGCCTCAAATCCGAGTTCCTGGCAACGATGGGCCACGAGATTCGCACACCGATCCATGGCATCATCGGCATGAGCGAGATGCTGATGGACACGCTACCCCAAGAAGAGACGCGATCCTGGGCTCAGAGCATTCTGGAGGAAGGCACCAGGCTCATGGAGATGATGGGCGCCATCCTGGATTACGCCCAACTTGAGGCCGGACGCCTGGTCTTGGCGAGCGCCCCCTATGATCCACAGGAGCTGCTCCAGGATCTAGTGGATCAGATGACTCAGAAAGCCGCGAGCAAGGCGCTCTACGTCGACCTTGAGATCGATCCTGGCATGCCACAGAGGCTGGTAGGTGACGCGCCGCGCATGGCCGAGGCGGTCCGTGAGGTACTCGACAACGCCATCAAGTTCACCGACCAATGCGGAGTC
>CAYOBT010000134.1:0-6865 GCA_964402205.1 uncultured Anaerolineales bacterium | reverse complement strand
TGGGGAGTAGTACCCCACGCTGTCCGTTCGAACAGACGCGCGGACATCGGAGACGGCCCTGGCGGGCATGGGCGAGCTCCACCTAGACGTGATCGTGGATCGCATTCGACGCGAGTTCGGCGTGGTCGTCCAAGTGGGCACGCCCAAGGTGGCCTATTGCGAGACGATCACGCGGCCCCTCACCGTCGAGGGACGCTTGGTCAAGCAGACTGGCGGCCATGGGCAGTACGCCGTTGCCGAGGTCCAGTTCGAGCCCACCGAGCCGGGGACGGGTTTCGCCTTTGAGAACGAGATCACGCACGGCGCCATCCCGCGGGAGTATATCCCGTCGGTGGAGCGAGGCATCCGGAGAGCGATGCATGAAGGCATCCTGGCCAAGATGCCCGTTGTGGATATCAAGGCGACATTGGTAGACGGCAAGTACCACGAGGTGGATTCGTCGGATCGCGCCTTTGAGGGCGCTGGCGCCATCGCCCTGCGCGAGGCGCTGGAGCGAGGCGGATCGGTCCTGCTCGAGCCCGTCATGCGCGTGGAGATCGTTGCGCCGCAAGAGTACATCGGCGACATCATCGGCGACCTGGGGAGCCGAGCCGCCACGGTGCAAGGCATCGAGCCGCGAGCGACGGGCGTTCAGACGATCCGAGCCGACGTCCCGCTGGCACGCATGTTTGGCTATGCCACGACGTTGCGTTCCCTCACGCAGGGGCGGGGCGTCTTCACGATGCAGTTCGAGCGCTACCAGCAAGTCAGCGAAGAGACGCGCAAGGAGCTCGTCGCAGAAGTGGCCTAGCGAGGCCAAGCCCTGTCAGAGGTGCACGAGCGGTCGGATGCCCCCGAATTGGTCGGCGAAGGCATCCGACCGCTTTTCGTCCCATAGGCTAGGGCTAGACGCGGAACAGCGGCTCGATATCCTCCAGAATGCGGTCGAGCTCGCGATGGTCTTCCTGATCGAGCTCGACGCAGCCGGGCTCGCGCATGCGAGCCGTCGGGATGATGCCTCGACGCACAAGCACCTCTTTGCAGACCTGCATCCCCAGCATGCCCGCCAAGTTGATCTCGGGCAGCAGCCGGTTGAACATCGCGCGGGCGGCCCTCTCATCGCCTCCCTGGAAAGCGTCCCAAATCTGCACATAGACGTCGGTAACCTCGGTGGCGGGCATGAACCCTACGGCGCCACGACGCATCTCGGAGATCATCCAGCGGCCCAAAGCCCCGCCAAAGACGCCCCAACATTCCTCGCCTGCGCCAGCCACCACGCCGCTGATGTGGTGCGCGCTGGGCGCCATCTCTTCCTTCACATAGCGTACGTGCTCGACCTCGTTGAGCAGCCTGGAAAGCAGCGCGCTATCGAGGCCGGCGAACGAGTGCTGGATCATCACGGGAAGCTGAGCCGCCTCGGCGATGGTTGCATAGTAGGCGAACAGCTCCTCTCGACTCGCGCTCGCGATGTACGGCGGCAATGCCACCACGGCGTCGGCACCGACCTCTGCGGCGTGCGCGGCATACTCGGCTGCCGCGGCCGCCACGGGCGCCGCCACGCCTACCACGACGGGCACACGGCCCGCCATCTGTTGCACCACAAGCTTGACCAGGCGACGCCGCTCCGAGTCCGTCAGGAACTGGAACTCGCTGCCGAGCACCGGGTACACCACGCCGTGGGCGCCACATGCCACAGCGAAATCGACCTGACAGGCCAAGGCCTCGTCGTCGATACGGTCGCGCCCATCAAGTGGCGTCTGTAGTACTGGAAAGATGCCTCGTAGCCGCTGCATAGTCCCCCCTCAGGTGTCATAGGCCCCAAACGTACGGGCTGCCTCGATGAACGCCTCCACGCGGTCGGGCAAAGTATCAGCCTGGATAATGTGCGCCGGCGCGACCATGTACCCGCCGCCCTCGCCAAGAATGGCCATCTTCTCGCGGACGTCCGTCTCGATCTCTTCCATGGTGCCCTGGGGCAGCAGATGCTGCTGGTCGATGGCGCCAAAGAAGGCCACATCGTCGCCGAACTGCTCCTTGAGCTGATGCGGCTCGTGACCCGGCACATTGGGCTGCACGGGATTGAACACATCCATGCCGATCTCGATCAGGTCCGGCAACAGCTCGGCCACGGCCCCATCGCTATGGAAGATGATGAGCAGATCGGGATTCTCGGCCTTGGCCGCGGCAAAGATGTTGGCATAGAGCGGCTTGAAGACGCGGCGCCACATGCGCGGCGAGAGCAGCAAACCCGTCTGCGAGCCAAAGTCGTCGCCAAACCAGATGGCGTCCACGCCGCGATGGGCCAGCTCCTGCGCAATGCCCAGGCTCCAATGGTGCGCCTTTTCCAGGAGCCGCTCGATATAGTCGGCCCCCATGGCGAGATCCAGCATGTACTGCTCCATGCCAACCAGATGCCAGTTGAGCTCGAACATGGTGAGCTCGCAGTCACCGATGATGAAATAGTCGTCCTTGTAGCGGGCGATATCCTGCTCGGCGCAAAGGTACCGGGCGGGGTCGTGGGGATCGGGGAAGGTATAGGCCTCCACGTCCTCGGGCGTGGCGTCACGCAGCGGCGATTCGACCACCTCCATGTAGAGCGTCCCCTGCCGCATCTTCATCCCAAACTCGTTGGTGATGAACCCCTGCTCATCCTCCTTCAGCTCAAAGCCCTCTGCCAAGCCCGCTCCCACCACCACGACGTCGCTTCCCATGCGCGTGCGCAGCTCGTTGGCCGAGATGCGATACTTGAGATCCTCATAGTAGGCCGGGCTATAGGCGGGCTCCAGGCCGTATCGCTCGGAGAACGTCTCGAGAAGGCCCGCACAAAGGTCGAACTGAATAGGCACACGATCCGGCAGGCCCGAGCGCGTCAGCGCCCTCTGGACCCGCTCTCTGCTGTTCATCATACCTCCTCGGACTACCCCTGTAGCGATGACAGCACTGTATCGCGATGCTGACGCCAGGTCAACGTCCTGACGTGCCTCTATGCAAACGGGGAGCCCAGCGTAGGCTCCCCGTCCAGACACGGCTCTCGGCCTCAGCCCCGGTCCCAACGCGATCGCAGATGCTCCATGTAGAGGAGCGCGTTCTCGACGGGTACGTTGCTGGGGATGTGATTGCCCACAGCGAACATGAACCCCGGGCACTCTAGGGCCAAGGGGATGGTGGCGTCGATCTCCCCGCGGATCTGCTCGGGCGAGCCAAAGGTCAGCGTGCGAGCGTCCACGTTGCTGGCCAGGATCGCGTGCGTCTTGCCATAGCGCTCTACCACCACATCCAGATCGGTCATGGGCTCAAAGCAGAGCGCATCGGCGCCGGCCTCGACCACGTCGTCGACAAACTCGGTATAGTCGCCGTCCGAGGTAAAGACCACCAACTTGCCGGCATCTTTCATGATGGACCACAGTGCCTTGTAGCGTGGCAAGATCTCGGCGCGGTAGAACTCGGGCCTCATAAAGGGTCCCGCCGTCCAGACGAAATCGTCGTGGCACATAAAGACCTCGATGGAGGTCTGGGCCCATGCGTGATAGTGATGCTCCGCCTGGCGGTAGAACGAGTCCAGCACCTTGGCAAAGCGTTGCTGGTCCGCGGCCGCCTCGAGGAGCATGTCCCAGCCAAAGGCCGCGATAGCCCCCGAGACGATGGTCTGGTAATAGCCGCCCGTCCAGACCTGGTCCGGGAAGTTGCTCCGGGCCCACTGATACAGGTTCTCATAGTGGGTCACCAAGGTATCCATGTCGGTAAAGCCATACTCGGCCACAGCATCGAACGCCAGCACTTCTTCGGGTGACTTGAAGGGGCTGGGCTTGGCCTCGCGACGATCGACGCCATGCTCCAGGAACTCGGCATGGCCCATGTCGGTCGTTCGACCGCGCTCCGACCAGGGCTCGGGGCCCTCGTTGGTGGACCAGATAAAGTCGATCTCCCAGGCGTCCATGAACGCCCGCTCTCGCTCGATGCTGGGCTCGTCCATACCAGTGACGTGACGCTTGAGCGCATCGTTGCTGCAGTACTCTGTGTGGGCCAGCCGCGGCGTGGGCCGCAGGCGGAGGGCATCCATCCCAATCTGGTAGCTCATGTTCTCTCAGCCTAGCTCTTGACGGCCTTGACGAGGTCGCCACAGGCCTTGGCAAAGATTCCCACGTCTACGCCCAACGAGACGTACTGCACGCCGGCGTCGATCCACCGCTTGGCCGTCTCTGGATCGCCGGCAAAGGTGCCCGCCCACTTGCCCGCGTCACGGATCTTGCGGGCAGCCTCGACCATCCCCTGCACCACACGAGGATCGTCCACCTGCCCCGGGATGCCATAGGACTGCGAGATGTCATAGGGGCCAAGGAAGATGACGTCGAGATGGTCGACCTCGAGGATCTCGTCCAGGTTCTCGAGGCCCGTCTTGCCCTCAACGTGTACGACGACCAGCTGCTCCTGGTTCAGGCGATCGGTGATACCCTCAAGGCCCAGCGCGGTATAGTCGCCCGCCCGCGTGAACAGCGACAGGCCTCGCATGCCCCAAGGCTGATACTTGGCACCTCGCACGGCCGCCTCGGCATCGGTGCGCGTCTCGATCTGCGGGATCTGCACGCCCGACGATCCGATGTCCAGCGCGCGCTGGATCTGAGGGCCGTCGTTCTTGCGCACGCGCACGATGGCGCTCAGACCTGCGCCCTGCCCCGCTCGGCACAGGTCCTCGGCCGTCTCGACGGAGAGAGGGCCATGCTCCATGTCGATAATGGCAAAGTCGAACCCGGCCAGAGCGGCGATCTCGATAAAGGCTGGATAGGCGCAGTTCATAAAGGGACCAAAGACTACCTCGCCTCTGGACAGTTTGGCCTTGAGCTCATTCTTTCGCATGCTGTTGTGCTCCTTTTCTCGGCGCCGGCGCGCCATCTTTTGCTGGGCCAACTCTAAGGGTGACGGACAGATGCGTCAAGACGACGCGCGCCACAACGCATCGAGCCGAGACCTTTCGGCCTCGGCTCGACACGGGAGAGATAGGAAAAAGTGATCAGAGACGCAGCTCGCGCGCCACCAGGCGCTGGCTACGTTCGTCGAGTGCCTCCAAGTCACGGATCTCATAGCGGGCCTGATTGATGTCGATCAGGATCCAGCGCGTAGGCGAAACCTCGCGCGCATAGTGGGCCACGCTGTCGCGCATGGTGAACTCGAGCGGCCCCTTGTCTGTCTCGACGTCCCAGTAGAGAAAGCCGAACTCGGAGCGGACATCCACTACACGCGTGATAACCGGCACGAAATAGTGCAAGTTCATCTCGGCGGCTACCGCCTCGCGATCCTCGGGACGAAGCTCGCGCCAGTCGCGGATGATGCCGATCTCGTCCTGCTCTTCGGTGGTCGCGTCCCGCACAGAGAGCAGCACGTTGCTGTCGTCGACGGGGAAGCAGCTCCTAAGCACGACCCTTGCATAGTCCGGGCCGTCCAGCATCTGCATGCGTAGCGTATCCCCGTCGCGTTGGAGACGGATCCGATCGGGCTCCAGATAGACGATATCAAACGTTCGCTGGTTCATGGGTCCCCCTAGACCGTGGGCACGCCTTCCAGCGTGGCAAACTCACTCTGCATCTTGACGAGGCTATAGAACAGGCCGCGGTTGTCCATCAGCTCCTTGGGCGCGCCTTGTTCCGCCAAGCGCCCGTGGTTCAGGACCATGATGCGGTCGGCGTTATAGAGCGTCGACAGCCGGTGCGCGATGGCGATGGTGGTACGTCCCTGCACGAGCGTGTCCAAGGCCTGCTGGATCTGGCGCTCGGTCTCGGTATCCACCGAAGACGTGGCCTCGTCCAGGATCAGGATGGCCGGGTTGTGCAGGATCGCCCGCGCGATGGACACGCGCTGCAGCTCTCCACCAGATAGGCCGGCGCCGCCCTCGCCGACGATGGTGTCATATCCCTCAGGCAGCATCGTGATAAAGTCGTGGGCGTTGGCCGCTTTGGCCGCGGTGACGATCGCTTCGCGGGTAGCATCGGGCTTGGCATAGGCGATATTCTCGGCCAGCGTTCCACGGAACAGGAACGGCTTCTGCAGGACGATGCCGACCTGCTGGCGAATCTCTTGCATGGCGAGATCGCGGATATCCACGCCGTCAATGCGAATAGAGCCCCGCTGCACGTCATAGAAGCGGCAGATCAGGTTGACCAGGGTCGTCTTGCCCGCGCCCGAGTGCCCCACCACGCCTACCATCTCGCCGGGCTCGATGGTGTAGGAGAAATCGCGGATCACGGGATAGTACGGGTCGTAGCCAAAGGTTACATTGTCGAACTCGATGCGGCCGCCGATCCGCGCCTTGCGCACCGGTCGGATGGGCTGTGCCTGCGGCTCTTCATCCATCAGCTCAAAGAGACGTTGGGAGATGGTGGCAAAGCGGTTCAGCGACTGGCTGATGTGCGTCAGGTTCGAAAGAGGCGCATAGAACATGCCCAGATAGCTCACAAAGGCCATCAGGGTGCCCAAGGTGATCTGCTCGTCGATCACTGCCCTGCCGCCCGTGTACCAGATGATCAACCCGCCGACGGAAAAGGCAAAGGACACCAGCGGGAAAAAGCGCGACCAGGCCAAGTCGACCTGCAAGCGCGTATCGAGCAGGCGATGGTTGCGATTCTGGTAGCGACGCTCCTCCATCTCGTCCTGCGCGAATGCCTTGACGACGCGCACGCCCGAGAGATACGTGTTCAGCATAGCGTTCAGACGCCACCGCGCCAGCCACATCCGCTTAAAGTGGGGCCGCATGTAGCGATAGTAGTAGTAGGTGGCGGCCATCACGAACGGCGTCGGGATCAGCACATAGAGGCCGAGCGACGGCGCCATCATAAACAGCACGATGCCGATGCCAACCACCTGAAGGACAACTACTTCCGATCCGCCGCGATGT
>CAYOBT010000133.1:6550-6925 GCA_964402205.1 uncultured Anaerolineales bacterium | reverse complement strand
AACGCCGCCACCTGCCGGCTGATATCCACTACGATCTCTGGCGGAGCCAGCTCCAGCGAAGCGAACCCGATCCGCTCCATCATCTCGCGCGCCGGCGTGAACTCGTTCCAGCCGCGCGACGTCCACATGCCAAAGCCCGGGCACCCGTCGAGGGCCGCAAACCAGGCCATGTCGCGGATCATCAGGTGCTCGGTGCCCATCCCCCGCCGGAAATCGCTGGGATCGAACTCGCCCATCATCGTCGGGATCTCGGCCTGCTGGTAGAGCATGACGACATCAGCCACGCCGCCATAGTCGAGCTGCATGGGCATGCCCGCCAGAGCTTGGTAAAGATGCGGACTGTAGAAATCCATGTCCACGTGATCGATCCACGTG
>CAYOBT010000133.1:0-6540 GCA_964402205.1 uncultured Anaerolineales bacterium | reverse complement strand
CCACGTGAATGGATCCTGCGCCGTAAAGCCTAGTCCCGCGAACGAGACGCACACGGGTACGCCCGGCATCTCCCGGTGAATCTTGTCCACGATGCGGGCCGTCCAGGCCATCTCCTCGTCGTGAACCTCCCAGAGAAAGCACCGCCCCTTCCCGAACTGGTCGTTATCCCACTGCTGCTCGTTGTACACTTCGGCGCAGAGCAAGGCGGGATGATCGCGCACATCCTGCGCCATCTGCTCGATGAGCTGGAGCTGACACTGCATGACACCCTCATCGGCAAAGTAGCGATCATATCCCACTCGTGGCTCGTCTGGGTCCAGCAAAGCACGGTGGCCCGGCGGCAACTCGGCGATCTCCTCCTCCGTCCAGTACTGAAGGGCAAACTCGGCCAGAGCTCCCTCTTTGAAATAGACGGTGGTCCGCGGTTCAGGGCACATCACCAGATGAAAGTACACGCCCTCTTCGGCCGCCAGATCCATATAGTGCAAGAGCTGCGGCCAGCGCACCGGGTTCAGCTTGCCGCCAACGTCCAGCGGCTCCTCGCGGAGGCGACGCGCGCTCAGGCAAAAGTAACGCACATAGTTCATGCCCTCAGCGCGCAGGTACCGCAACCACTGGCGCAACTCGTCGTCGGTGCACTCCCAATGCCAGAGCCAGCTGCGGCCGTCATCCTCGTCACGGTGGAGCTTCTCTTCTGGCCTGATGATGCCGCAGCGCTCTGGGAAGAGGATCTCTGCAAAGACGCCGCCGCTGGCCCAGAACGTTGACCCGTCCCGTCGCGCGAACCGACCGTTCTCCCACACAATCTCCCGCATGCGCTCCCCTCCTTGTTGGGCGACACACCTGTCGGGGCCATGATAGACCAGAGGCAGCGATCGTCAATCCCCATACCGATCTGGCCGGCTTGCAGCATTCGGAGTTCCGTGGCAAACTGCATTTGAATGCAATAGGAGGAGTTTCAACCCTATATGAGTACCGCCTTGGGCGAATGGCTGCTGATCCTGATCCTGATCGTCCTCAACGGCTTTCTCGCCATGTCGGAAATCGCCATTGTCGCCGCCCGCAAGGCTCGTCTGGAGGAGCGCGCAAAGAACGGTGACCGCAAGTCGGCCGCAGCTCTGGACCTAGCTCGCACCCCAAGCCGGTTCCTCTCGGCCGTCCAGGTAGGTATCACTCTCATCGGCGTGGCCCTGGGTGCCGTGGGCAGCGGGACGACGGTTGCTGCGTTGAGCAGCCTTCTTCAGCAGTTGGGGCTCGGTGCCCTTCTCTCGCAGTCCATCGCCCTCACCTTCATCCTCGTTACGATCACGTTGCTCACCGTCGTGCTGGGCGAGCTCGTCCCCAAGCGTCTTGCACTGGCCAACCCCGAGAGGGTGGCTGCCGTCACGGCCATTCCCATGCGCACCTTTGCGGCTATTACCAAGCCAGCCGTATCGCTGCTCAGCGCCAGCACCAAGCTGGTGGTGCGGGTGTTCGGCGTAGAGCCCTCCGGAGAGCCCCCCGTAACCGATGAAGAGATCCGCATCCTCCTGACAGAAGGCACCGAGGCGGGCGTCTTTGAGGAAGTGGAACAGAACATGGTCCAGCGGGTGCTCATGCTCGACGACCGCCGTGTCAGCGCCGCCATGACGCCACGCCCAGACATTGCCTGGCTGAATACCGAGGACCCGCCCGAGGTGCTCCAACAGCAGATCATGGAGAGTACCTACTCCAGGCTTCCCGTCGCCCGTGGGAGTCTGGACGATATACTCGGCGAGATTCGGGCCAGGGACGTGCTCGTCGCGCTGCGCTGCGGCGGGGAACTCGATCTGACCAGCTATCTGCGGGAGCCGCTGTACGTGCCCGAGATCATGCCGGTGCTCAAGGTGCTCGAATCGCTCAAGGTGGCGGGCACCGAGATGGCACTCGTCCTGAACGAATACGGCAGCATCGAGGGATTGATCACGCTGCGGGACATTCTCGAGGCGATTGTGGGAGACATTCCTTCAGCGGAAGAGGATCGAGAGCCCGAGGCCGTCCTGCGCGAGGATGGCTCCTGGTTGATCGATGGCCTCCTCCCCACCGACGAGCTCAAGGAGCTTATCGAGGTCGATGATCTGCCGGGCGAGGCGAACGGCCTGTATCAGACCATCGCTGGGTTTATGATCGCCAGGCTCGGACGTTTCCCCCACGCGTCCGAGCACTTTGCGTGCCGCGGGTGGCGATTCGAGGTGGTGGACATGGACGGACATCGCGTGGACAAGGTGCTCGTCTCGCGCCAACCCCAGCCCGCCGAACCCGAAGAAGAGTTGCCCGACGATCAAGAGTGCGAAGCGTAGCCCCGAAAAGTCACAGCAGAACGGCAACGACGCGCAAGGCTCCGGCAAGCAGGGCAGCCAGACCCACCCACTGACCCCATTCGGGCTGCTCCTCATAGGTGACGGGCAAAAGCTCCCCGCGAGAGCGCGCCTCCTGCAACGACTCCAAGTAGCACCGCAGGTCGTATGCTAGGTCCTCTTGGCCACGGAACGGGCGATAGCCCTCGAGCGCGCGCAGCGCCTGGTTCACGTTGGCGATCTGCTCCTCGGCGGTGTGGATCGTCTTCACCTTCGTCCTCCCATGGGTGGCGTGATGCTGTCTCTAGCCAGGCTCTTGTATGTCATAACACCACACCCTTGGCCCCGTTTCGGACACCCCCGTGCCCGACAGCACGTCGAGAGGATCACTCTGCCTTGACGAAGCCCCAGACTCCTCGCTATAGTCCTGTCGCGAGCTCACACCGGCGAGCGCGCACTACCAGCAAGGAGGAGACAGCTCATGCGATGTCCCCATTGTGGCGCCCAGTTGCCCGAGGGCGCCAGATTCTGCGCACGCTGCGGGCAGTCCTTACCTGCCAAGGCGCCCGAACGCACCTGCCCGCACTGTGGTCAGCCCGTCGGTGCCGACGAAGCGTACTGCCCGCACTGTGGCCAGCCCGTGACATCGTCAGAACCAACGTGGGAGCCTCCAGCGGCTCCGGAGTCCGCTCTCCCCACCAAACGTCCCAGAAGCGGCCCGGCCGTCTTGGCGTGGGTACTGATGGCAGCCGCGGTGCTCGTCATCGTCACCAGCGGTCTGGTGATCGCCTATGTCGCTTCGCCTAGGGTGCAGCAGCTTGTGGCCGGGCTCCTTAGCCCACAGCCGACGGCCACCGTGCCTAGGGATGTATCGGCCAAGGCGGCTGAAGGGACGGCGACCGTCGCACAGCCCAGCCCAACGGGAACCCTCCCGCCGACGCAAGCCGTCACGTTGACACCAACGATGACGCTATCCCCCTCTCCCAGTCCTACGGCATCGCCCACGCCTGCGCAGACGGGTCTAGCGAGCGACTTTGTGGCCGACGTCACCGTCCCCGACGGCACAGAGCTCGATCCCGGCAGCACCTTTGTCAAGACGTGGCGCGTCCGCAACGATGGCGATGTGACCTGGCCAACCCAAGCGCACTTGCTCCACGTGGACGATGAGAGCTTTGGCGCGGATCGCGGTGGGGCAATAGGTGCGGTCCAGCCCGGTCAAGAGGTAGAGATATCCCTGACGCTGACCGCGCCCGAGGAGCCGGGCAGCCACGTGGGAGTGTGGCAGATTCACGATGACTCGGGCCAGCCTTTTGGCACGCGGTTAACCGTGCTCATCACGGTGCCTGGCATCCAGGAGACAGAGGCCCCCTCCATCACGCCAGAGGGCACTCCAAGCCCATCGCCCACGCCCAGCCCAGCAGCTCTTGTCACCGTGATCTATGAGTATGGCTGGGCCGGGGGCTGGATGGGCATCACGAACCAGGGCAAGTGGCTGACAGCGAGCAATGGCCGAGCCTACAGCGCCCAGATGGGCCTGCTCGATACGCCCGCGATGCGCGACGATCTCGCCCGCATGGTGCCCAACGGCTGGCGCCTCAAGATCATGGTGCGTCCTGCGTTGACCTACGAAGGCTGGACCATGGGTTGCGCGAGCCCTATCTGCCAAGCCCACACCAGCGATGCGGGCCAGCAGCTCATCATCAACCATGTCTATATGGACGACGCGACGTGGAAGTCTTTAGCGGACGACTGGCTGGCCGGAGGATCGCAGCGCGTCGTCCAAAATGAGCAGTATGAGGCGCTGCAAGAGGCCGTCTTTGCCCCGCTGAACGAGACGCCGACGACCTCTTGCATAGGGTTCAAGTTCGTAGCCGCGGACTAGTCGCTCATCCCCACTGCCCAATGGCCACATGCCGCTGGGCAGGATTGTCGTGAAACTGCAACCGCGCTACGGCTGCGCGCGGCTCGCCCGCGGATAGTGGGGTGGCGGCACCACGCGCCATCCCCACCGCATCGCCACACAGATCAGGGCTAGCCAAGCGACGCCGACGACCGGATATACGACGCCGTACGAGAGGCGCCCCAGCCAGCAACCCAGAAGGGGCGCCAGCCCCATCTGGGCTCCGCTGTTGGCAAGGTTCGTCACGACGATGCCAAAGGCCTGCTCTTCTGGCGCCGCCGAAGCGCCAGCCAGCACATTGGCCGCGGGGGGCATGAACGCAGTCCCCACGCCCGCCACCACCGCGATGGCAGCCAGACCCCAACCCGAGCGCGCCACCGGCGTAAAAGCCAAGGCAATGGCTGCCAGCATGGCTCCGAACCCCAGTAGCGTCACGGGCCCAACGCGCCGAGAGGCATGGCCGTAACTCAAGCGCGCCAACCCGCTGACAGCCTCGCGCCCCGCGATGAGTCCCGCCGCCGCGAGACTCGACCACCCGAGCTCTTCTGCGTAAACCAGAAAGAAGGATCCGCCCATGACGAATAGGAGGAACGCGTGGAGCCCCACAAAGACGGCACCCACACGCACGCGCTCCCTGCGCATGATCACGTGCCACACTCGCGTGTATGAGCCGACGACAGCCCGGCCTAGCCCCGCGATCGCCTCTAGCGCCGGCCGCCGTGTCAGCCGTGACGCAGCCAGACCGCCGACCACAGCACACGCCATGCCACTCCAGAAAGCCGCGGGGAAGCTGCGCAGGCTAAGGTATCCCCCTAGTAGCGGACCCCCAAAGAAACCGATGCCTTGCGCCGCCGTCACCCAGGCCTGAATGGCGTCGTGACGCGTTCCCTCACCGAGGTCAAAGCTCGCAGCCAGTCCGTTGGTCCAGAATGCGCTCGTCGCCAGGCCGATGGCCATCTGCGGCACGACCAGGGACACCGCCGAGGTCGCCTGGCTCATCAACCAGCAAGCGAAGGCACTCACGGCGAACACAACGATCAGCGTCTCGCGCCGGTGAGCTCCCGTTGCCAGACGAGCCATCGGCGGGCCCAGCAGAATGCCTACGACCGCGGGAGTAGCCTGGATCAGACCCACCGTAGTCTTGTCAAAGCGCAGCCTACCCATCAGCAGCGGCACCATCGTCTGCGACATGGTGAGCACCGCCGGGAACATGGCCATCATCACCAGAATGGCCCATAGATCACGGCGACGGCTCGAGGGCAGATACCTGTCCTCTGACCCAACCTGTAGTGACAAGATGCCTCCCGAGTCTATGCACGGGCGCATCTAGCCTTGCGCCCATGGAACATCGCACCTGCACCTCATGTGGGCTGCGCCCACAAAGCATCAGTCTATGGCAGAGCCCCCCTGATGCAAAACACTCGCTGCCGCGGGAGGACTAGGTCGGCTTGCTCGGCGGGACGTTCCACACTAGAATAGAGATGCATCCCACCGAGCCAGGCCTATGCCAGACGGTGGGGCATTTCTTTGGCGATGCATTGGGGGGAAATTGCAGCTATGACCGATCTCCGACATACCTACACACGCGTTCTCGACTATGTAGGCGAAAGCTTGCCCGAGGATCCTATCCACAACTGGGTCCTGGACGAGACCGATCGACGGGGCCTACCCGCCATTCAGATCACGCCCGAGCAAGGCCGGCTGCTCAACCTGCTGGCGCATCTCCTTGGTGCCAAGCGCATCGTTGAGGTGGGCACGCTCACCGGCTATAGCGGGATCTGGTTGGCGCGGGCACTACCACCCGATGGTCTTCTCATCACGCTCGAACGCAATCCCGAGCACGCCAGCCTTGCCCGTGAAGCATTCGAGAAAGCAGGGGTCGCGGATCGCGTACGTCTCCTTGAGGGAACAGCCGCCGAGACGCTAGCGACTCTGACGCTGGACGAGCCGCTGGATATGCTGTTTGTGGACGCGGACAAGGCAAGCAACCGAACCTACTTTGACTGGGGATGGCAACATGTGCGTCCGGGGGGCCTCATCGTGGTTGACAACGTCCTGGCGAATGGCCGCGTCGCCGAGCCCCATAGCGGCGACACGTACGCGAGAACCATCGCCGCATTCAACCAGTACGTGTCGGAAACATACGGCGATCTCGCAACCATCCTCCCGGGATACAAGCGAGATGAGGACAATCTGGATGGCACCCTCATCGTTCGCGTGCCGCTAGAGGAGAGCTAACTAGTCATGAAAACCTTGCGTTTTGTTGCAGCATACGCCAAGAGCTATACAAAGGCTCTGGGACTGACCATCATCGCCATGGTCGC
>CAYOBT010000132.1:0-6942 GCA_964402205.1 uncultured Anaerolineales bacterium | reverse complement strand
GAACTGCCACGCCGTCTGCGGGGCGCCCGCCTCGGCGACGACCCGCACGAGTCGAGAAGTCAGCGTCGCGACTCTTTCCCATGCCAGGTCTGTGTGGACAGGCAGGCAGAAGTGTGAGCCCATCGCTGCACGCAGCACCTTGGGAGACCAGGCGTCAACGCAGTCCTTGGTGAGCAGCACCGCAGACACACCCAGCGCATGGCACGTCCTGAGGATGGTGCCTAGATTGCCGGGATCGCGGATGCCATCGAGAGCGACGACGAGCGATGCGTCGGCTGGCAGCGAGGTTACCGGATCTGGTATGGGGACGACACACGCGACGCCTTGAGGTGTCTGCGTGTCTGAGGCAGCCTGCATGGCTTCGGGCGAAACGTACCACGTCGGCCACGGCTCCTGGAGCAGACGCCGCTCAAGAGCTTGGCGGCGCTCGTCGGTGGCAAAACCCCGTTCTAGGAAGCAAAAAGCGGGCACCACTCCCGCGTCCAGAGCTGTCTCGGTGAGGCGTACGCCCTCGATGAGACAGCTCTGCTCGCGACCGCGTGCCCGTTTGCGATGTAGCGATCTTGCTTGTGCGATGTGGCGATTCTGTGGGCTAGAGATCTCTCCCTGAAGCGCCACGAAGGTGGCTAGGCCTGGGCTGTCTGTGCCTGCCGGGCCACGTCCACGATAGCCGCAAAGGCTTCCGCATCGCGTATGGCCATATCGGCAAGCATCTTGCGGTTCACGTCCACGCCAGCAAGGCGCAGGCCATGCATGAGACGGCTGTAGCTCATGCCGTTCTGGCGCGCGCCAGCGTTGATGCGCACGATCCAGAGGCGACGCATATCTCGCTTGCGATTGCGCCTGTCACGCGTCGCATAGCCTAGCGACTTGAGCCGGGCCTCGTTGGCACGGCGGAAGAGCTTGCTCTTGGTGCCACGCTGGCCCTTGGTGCTTGAGACGATTTTTTTGTGCTTTGCTCTGGCGGCAGGACCGCCCTTTACCCTGGTCACTGTGTATACCTCACTCTGTCATGCAGATAGCCCGCGGTTGCGGGTCTAGCTTTTCTTCAGGTAGGGCGCGAGGCGCTGCACGCGCTGGCGCTCGGCGGCTGTAGCGACTTCTTCCATCTTCCACGATGCCCTACGGGAGCGCTTGGAGCGCTTGCGGCGCAAGTGGCGCTTCTCAGCCTTGGTGCGCATCAGCTTGCCAGAGCCGGTCACCTTGAACCTTTTGGCCGTTGCTTTGTGCGTCTTGATCTTTGGCATATCTGTCCTCCAATCCTAGGTCTCAGCTACTTGCCGGAAGGCGTAAGTATCATCAGCATCGTTCTGCCTTCCATTGCCGGCGGCTTGTCAACCGAGGCCACGTCTTGGAGCTCGTGGGCAACACGGCTCAGCTGCTCGACAGCGATCTCCTTGTGAGTGATCTCGCGACCGCGGAAGCGAACGCGAATCCTGACTGTAGCGCCCTCGTCTAGGAACTTGCGCGCCTGGTTGATCTTGACGTTGAGATCGTGGTCCGCTGTCTTTGGGCGGAAGCGGATCTCTTTGACCTCGACCTGCTTTTGCGCTCTGCGCGCCTCGCGTTGTCGCTTGTTGCGCTCGTACAGGTACTTGCCATAGTCGACGAGACGGCAAACGGGCGGATCTGCCTGGGGCGCTACTTCCACCAAGTCATAGCCTCGCTCGTCAGCGATGCGCAGGGCTTCACGCGTGGGAAAGATCCCAAGCTGGGTGCCCTTTTCGTCGATCAGGCGGACTTCGCGAACTCTGATCTCGGTGTTGATGCGATGCTCTCTGCTACTGATGTTTCTTCCTCGGCAATTCTCCTGGTGCGACGGCAAGGGGCAATGCCTTGCCCCGCAGCGTATGGATTACAGAGAAAGAGTGTACCATGGCTGTCAGGCAGTGTCAACTGACGCGGCCCTTCCGATTCGGTTGACGCCATGAGCGGGTCATGCTATAATCGCGGCAAGTATGGATTCCCCCTGGAACATCTCGCCGTTGATAAGCGGCTTTTTCCTCACCCCTACAGTAATGTCTTTCCAAATGCGCTAGCTTGAGGAGCGGGCGATCCTCTCTTTGCTGGATGGTGCACCTGCACGTCTTGGGTGCCCAGGCATATCTTCCCAATGGAGTGTCCAACGTGAATATTGTTGAACTCGAGACGATGACCCTGAGCGAGCTGCGCGACATGGCGCGCGCGCGCGATATCAGCGGCTATAGTCGCCTCAAGAAGCAGGATCTCATCTTCCGCCTCCTCAAGGCACATGCCGAGGATCAGGGCTTTATCTTTGGTGGCGGCGTGCTGGATATCGTCCAGGACGGCATCGGGTTCTTGCGGTCCGAGCGCATGATGCCAGGCCCCGAGGATGTCTATGTGTCGCAGTCGCAGATCCGCCGCTTTGAGTTGCGGACGGGCGACATGGTCTTCGGACAGGTTCGCCCCCCCAAGGAGTCGGAAAAGTACTTTAGCTTGCTGCGCGTCGAGGCCATCAATGGTCTCGACCCTGAGCAGGCGCGACACCGGCCTCAGTTCGAGCGCCTGACGCCCATCTTCCCATTTGAGAAGCTGGAGCTCGAGACCTCGCCGAACGTTTTCGCCACGCGGCTCATTGACCTTCTCTCGCCAATCGGTCGTGGGCAGCGCGGCTTGATCGTGTCGCCACCCAAGGCTGGCAAGACGACGATCCTGAAGCAGATTGCCAACGGGATCACCTCAAACTATTCGGATGTGCACCTCATGGTTGTCCTCATCGGGGAGCGACCTGAGGAGGTCACCGACATGGACCGCTCTGTCGAGGCGGAGGTGGCCCACTCGACGTTCGATGAGCCGGTGCAGCACCACGCCAAGGTGGCTGAGATGGCCCTCGACCGGGCCAAGCGCCTGGTGGAGATTGGCCGCGACGTCGTCATCTTGCTGGATAGCATCACGCGCCTCTCTCGTGCCTATAACTTGATTGTGCCCCCGAGTGGCCGTACGCTATCGGGTGGTCTAGATCCCGCGGCCGTGCATCCGCCCAAGAGATTCTTTGGCGCGGCCCGCAAGCTAGAGGATTCGGGCAGTCTCACGGTCATCGCTACCTGCCTGGTTGACACCGGCAGCCGCATGGATGACATCATCTATGAGGAGTTCAAGGGTACCGGCAACATGGAGCTGCATCTGAACCGCAAGCTCTCTGAGCGGCGCATCTTCCCTGCGATCGACATCGAGCGTTCGGGAACACGCCGCGAAGAGCTTCTCCTGGAGCCCGAGGTGCTAAGCAAGGTTTGGACATTGCGGCGGATGATTGATACAATCGGGGGGCTTGATGCCGTCGAGCCAATTCTAGATAGGCTGCGAAAAACCAAGAGCAATGCAGAGTTCCTTGCGACCCTACATCGAGAGCCCTAGGTCCTTCGGGATTGGAGGGCTACGGGCCAAGGGAGAGCGGCTTCTGTCGTCTCTCCTAGCCCTAGTCGGACACATAGACGTGCGTGCCCTGCCAAAGAAGGCGATGCATTTGGCATTGCTTGCGCTCTTGGTGGTGGCTGGTTGGCGACTTGTGCCATTACAGGCAAGTAAGCCCGGTCTGGGAGGTATGCAGCCTCCGCTAGCCCCTAGCTCGACCGGTTTGGTCCCCGCCCCTGAGAGCTCTTCCTCGAGTCAGTATCTCCAGCCCAACGCAGTGCCCTACACCGTCAGGGTGATGGGCGACGTATTGCCTCTGGTTGCTGCACCGAAGCAAGTTCGTACGTGGGTTATCACGTACAATGTGCAACCAGGCGATACCGTCTCGGGGATTGCAGAGCGCTTCGGGCTGCAAAGCACCAGCATCCTCTGGGCCAACGATCGCATCGCTGAGCATCCTGACTACTTGCAGGTTGGGCAGGAAGTGCTCGTCCCACCGGTTGATGGCGCCTTGCACGTCATCGCCAAGGGCGACACGGTTGAATCCATTGCCAAGGCGTATACCGTGGATCCCCAGGCCATCACGTCATTTCCGGGCAATCATCTAGGTGACGGGCAATCGCTCACCGTAGGCGAGCGCCTCGTGATCCCGGGCGGCCAGAAGCCCTATCGGGCGCGTCGCGTGTACGCATACTCTGGCAATCCGCCCGCCGAAGCCAGCCGCGGCAGTGGCAGCTTTGCCTGGCCGATGAGCGGCTATATCACCCAGCAGTACTGGAGCCAGCATCGAGCGATCGATATCGGTGCTGCCAAGGGAACCCCGATCTATGCTTCCGATACGGGATACGTCTCGTACGTGCAGTTCAGCAATAGCGGCTATGGCAACATGGCCATGATCGATCACCGCAATGGGTATGTGACGTTGTATGCGCACATGTCCATCGTGGTCGTTGATACGGGGCAGTCGATTTCCAAAGGCCAGCTCGTGGGCTATTGCGGCAGCACGGGCAACTCGACCGGTCCCCACCTGCACTTTGAGGTCATCGAAAACGGCGTCAAGCGCAATCCGTTCATCTATCTGCCCTGACGTTCGTTAGCCGTCATGCGGGCGCCCCGTGTAAAGAGGGGCGCCCGTTTTGGTTTCGCCTGACATGACACGGTTCACCGCTCGGTGGTGGGCTCCGTAGGCGTCGGGAAGGGCGTCGAGGAGTGTCGTAGACCGTCGTCTCTGGCCGGGGGCTGGGTAGCGGTTGGGGAAGGCGTTGGCGACGCCGCGGGAGTGGGCGTCGCATTCTGGATGTGCACGACGATCACGGCCTGATCCTCATAGCCTTCCTGGCTGCGAACCACAAGCCGAAGGCTGTAGATGCCGTTGGTGAGCGTCCGGGTGTCCCATCGAGCCAGGACACCATCCCGCACGACAGCGCTGATCTCTGGCGTGAGCCTTCGCCAGACCTCTGGCGCATCGCCGATGCCATACTCGAGACGGTACCAGGCAAAGCTCGGCATATCAGCCATCCCTCTGACCGATACCACTCCCGAGATGGGTCCGCTCCACGCGTCCAGGCGGACGACCGTTGGCCGATCATGGAGGCTGCACGTTTGGCGTGGTGGCGGCTCAAGGCCCTGCTCCCTGGCCCACGCATCCCAGGACGGCCCAAGATCCACAAAGGGTCGCTCTTCGGTCAGCGACTCTGGGCAGTGCTCTGTCGCCAGGTTGCCAGAGACAGTGCATATGCGCTCACGGATGTGCACGGGGCACAGTTGCTTGGGCGCGTTTTCCTCAAGGAACAACTCGGTTACCGAGTCGGGGCAGTTTGGCCCGGGCAACAGCCCGGAGATTGGGCAGATGTCGACCTCCACCATGCCCCGCGGCCGAGAAAAGGCTGCATGCAGCTCGCCTGCGAGAGCTCGCTCCATGAAGGGGCGCCAGATGCTGCCCGCTCCTCGCGAGCCGGTCAGCTCGTCCATGGGGCGCCCATCATGGTTGCCTACCCAAACGCCCGTGACGAGCTCGGGGGTGTAGCCTACGAGCCAGCTATCCCGGTAGTCGTTGGTGGTACCGGTCTTGGCGGCAGCTGGAAACGGGAGGTTCAGGTTGCTGTCGTAGCCAAAGGTTCTTGCCCGCTCTTGCTCGTCGGACAGGATGTCCGTGATCATGTATGCTAGGCGGGGATCCATGGCTTGCCGCAGTTGGGCTTCGGAATCTAGGATCACCTCGCCGTCCTGCGTCTCGATGCGTAGGATGGTGCGAGGCTCCACCTGATAGCCACCGTTGGCGAGCGCTCCATAGGCGCTGGTGAGTTCCAGCAGCGTGAGCTCGTATGCTCCCAATGCCATCGATAGGCCGTAAGAGTCGGCTGCGTAGGACGTGAGCCCCACGCGACGCGCCACATCCAGGAAAGCTGACACGCCGATCTGCTGAAGGGTTGACACGGCAGGGACGTTCCGGGAGCAAGCCAGGGCCGTGCGCACCGAGATAGGTCCCCATTCCTTGTCATCGTGGTTGATGGGCTGGTACGAGGGTGGAAACTCCTGATAGACGTCCATCACCATAGTCGCGGCCGTCCAGCCGCTCTCCAGGGCTGCCAGATAGACGAACGGCTTGACCGTCGAACCAGGCTGTCTTGGGCTGATGGCCACGTTCACGTTGCCGGCGATTTGCGGGTCCTCATAGTTGGCGGAACCGACCATGGCGAGGATGTCTCCGGTCATCGGGTCCATGGTGACCAGTGCCGCGCTGGATGCCTCCCTCTCGCGTAGAAAAGGCATCTGTTCGGCGATGGCTGCCTCGGCCTGGCGCTGCAGGCCAAGGTCCAGTGTGGTATAGACCAGCAATCCTCGATTGTAGAGCTCCTCCGAGGGATAGCTTTCTTCGAGCGTCCCCAGGACATGCATCACCATATGAGGCGCCAGAAGGTGAAAGCCTCGCGGGCTCAGGTCAAGCGGCGCTGCTTTGGCGTCGGTGGCTTGGCCTTGTGTGATATAGCCCTCCTCGGCCATGAGATCCAGCACGATGGCTCTGCGTGCCAAGGCGGCTTCTGGATACTGGTATGGGTCGTAGGCCGTAGGCGACTGGATGAGACCGACGAGCAGCGCTGACTCGGCCAACGACAATCCGGAGACGTGCTTGCCAAAGTAGGTCTCGGCAGCGCTGCCGATTCCATAGGCGTGGTTCCCCAGGTAGACTTCATTCAGGTAGAGCGCGAGGATCTCTTCCTTGGTATAGCGTCGCGTGATCTCGATGGCCAAGATGGCTTCCTTGAGTTTGCGAGACAGCGACTGCTCTGTGGATAGATAGAGCTGCTTGACGAGCTGCTGGGTGATGGTGCTTGCGCCAGAGACGATCTCACCTGCCTGGAGGTCCTGGATCGTAGCGCGGGCAATGGCAAACGCACTGACGCCCTGGTTGGAGAAGAACGTCTTGTCCTCGGTCGCGATGGTGGCGTTGATCAGATCTCGGGACAGGTCCCCATAGGCGACGACCGTGCGCCGTCCTGCTTCGGGGGCAAACGTCTCCCACAGAAGCGCTCCGTCGCGGTCATAGATCTTGAGGCTGCGAAAGGCCGA
>CAYOBT010000131.1:0-6951 GCA_964402205.1 uncultured Anaerolineales bacterium | reverse complement strand
CCATCCCCGCCTTGGCAGCGGCTACCAGCAGCGCACCCTCGGTAGGGTCGCCCACGGTGTGATGCCCCGCCTCGGTGCCATCGTTAGGCTCCAGCGTCGCGTCATTGCAGAGCGCACCACCAGCTACCAGCAAGCAAAAGTCGGGATCTTGGCAGCGAATAGGCTCGGCCTCCGGACCCAAGATAGCTCCCGCTTGCCTCATCTCGGCAACGAGGTCCATGGAACGTCCAGCCACATCGAGCACGGTCACCGTCATCTGATTCTCAGTCAGCGTGCCGGTTTTGTCGGCACAGATGGTTGTCACCGATCCCAATGTCTCCACGGCGGGCAACTTGCGGATGAGCGCGTTGCGACGCACCATTCGCTGAGCCCCAATCGCCAAGGAGATCGTCACCACGGCGGGCAAACCTTCTGGCACGGCGGCCACAGCCAAACTCACAGCGATGAGGAACATCCCTGTTACGCCATAGTCGCGCAGGACGCCCACAGCAAACACCGCAGCGCAAACAGCCAACGCCGCGACCGCCAGCCACTTGCCGAGTTCTGCCATGCGACGCTGCAGGGGCGTCTTTTCCTCAGTGACGGCCTGGAGCATCGTGGCGATGTTGCCCAGCTCGGTGCTCATCCCTATCTCTGCCACGACGGCGACCCCGCGGCCATAGGCGACGTCCGTGCCCTTGTAGAGCATGTTGATGCGATCGCCCAGGGCCACATCCGCATCTTTCAAGGCGGCCGTCGCCTTGTTTACAGGCACCGACTCTCCTGTAAGAGCCGCCTCCTCTACGCGCAGGTTCGCCGATTCCAGCACACGCGCGTCCGCTGGAATCCTGTCGCCCGCCGAGAGCTCGATCATATCGCCTGGCACAAGATCCGTGGAGCTGATCTCTCGAATCTGACCTCCCCTGCGCACCCGTACGGTTGGGACATCCAGTTGCCGAAGCGCAGCCATGGCTCGCTCTGCACGGTACTCTTGCGTGAAGCCCAGGACGGCGTTCAACACGACGATCAGCAAGATCATGCCCGCATCGGTGACCTCGCCCACAACGAAAGACAAAGCCGCCGCCACAAGCAGGACGGCGACCATCACCTCGGTGAACTGGCTCAGGAACACGAGCCAGGGGCTCCGCAAGGGTCGCTCTCGAAGGCGGTTGGGACCGTACTGTGCTCGCCTAGTCGCTGCCTCCGCCACCGATAGCCCTTCGCGGCAACTCTCCAAGGCCTGGAGCGTCTCCTCGCATGTTTGGGTATGCCAAGCTGTCATCTCACTGTCCGTTTGCATGGCTAGCCAATGACCACATCCCCTCGCTGCCATTATAACGCCGCATGTGCAAGAGACAAGGATCGGGCTCGTCACACGTCTCCTCGAGCGGCTTGGCGATTGACAGCCATCGTCCCTTGTGGCATAAATGGGTTCTGGCCTGGCTCTGCTGGCGCCCTCGCTACCAACGCTGAGAAAGGTTACTCCCTGTGACCAAGATCGCTGTCCTCACCAGCGGTGGGGATGCTCCCGGGATGAATGCCGCTATCCGCGCCGTTGTCCGCACGGCCGCGGACCTGAGCGCCGACGTCTTTGGCGTCCAAGGTGGCTATGCAGGTTTGATCGCCGACAATGTGCGTTACCTATCGCGACGCGATGTCGGCGGCATCATGCAGCACGGGGGTACTATCCTTGGCAGCGCGCGCTGCGAGGAGTTCCGCACCGTCAAAGGGCGAGAGATCGCCCTAAGCCACCTTGAGCAACGGGGCATCGAGGGGTTGGTCGTGATCGGCGGCAATGGTTCGCAGACCGGCTCTCACGCTCTGTCTCTGATGGGGTTTCCCGTGGTGGGGGTAGCCTCGACCATCGACAACGACTTGGCTGGGTCGGACGTCACCATCGGCGTTGATACGGCCATCAATGTCGCCATCGAAGCCATCGATCGCGTCAAGGTGACGGCGGCATCGCACCATCGAGCTTTCCTGGTAGAGGTCATGGGACGCAAATGCGGCTATGTGGCCCTCATGGCAGGCATCGCCGGCGGCGCCGAGGTCGTGGTCGTGCCCGAGCACGAACTCACTCCCGAACAGGTCGCGGACGAGCTCCGCGCGGCATACGACCGGGGCAAGACCCACGCCGTGGTGGTCGTGGCCGAGGGCGCCAAGAACAACGCAGCCCGCCTGCTGGAGCACTTTGAGGATCCCAATGACACCGGGTTTGCCCTGCGCGCTACCATTCTGGGGCATGTGCAGCGCGGGGCAAGCCCCACAGCCGCCGACCGGCTACTCGGCACGCGTCTAGGCGGGAGGGCTGCGCGGACCATGCTAGCTGGACAAGCGGGTGTCCTAGTCGGCCTGCATGGAGACCAAGTCACCACCACGCCGCTGGAAGAGATCGTCGGTCATACCAAGGGCATCGATCTTGAGCTCTTTGAGCTGGCCCGCGTCATGGCGCAGTGACCGTGGCACACATGCCCTCGCGATCAGACCAATCGGCCACTGAGGTGCTCATCTACACCGATGGTGGATGCGATCCTAATCCCGGTCCTGGGGGCTGGGGAGCGGTCCTGCTCTCGGGTCGTCACCGCCAAGAGCTCTCGGGCGGCGAGCTCGATACGACGAACAACCGCATGGAACTCACCGCGGCCATCGAGGCCCTCAAACGGCTACAACGCCCATGCAGCGTGACCGTCGTCACGGATTCCATGTACGTGCGTAACGGCATCACGCGTTGGCTGGACGCATGGAAGCGACGAGGTTGGCGCAAGGCCAACGGCTCTGCGGTGCTGAACGCCGATCTCTGGCGTGAGCTCGATCGTCAAGCGAGCAAGCATGAGGTGCATTGGCGATGGACGCGCGGACATGCAGGCAACTCGCTCAACGAACGCGCCGATGAGCTGGCCAGGCAAGGTCGTTCCAAGGCGCTGGGTAACAGTGACCACAATCGGCCGGCACCGGATCTGGAGCAAGTCGCCGTTTACACGCGAGCCAGCGTCCTTGGAACTCCCGGGCCAGCAGGATATGCGGCCACCATCGTCCGCCCGGGAGAGCGCCCTAGGATCGTGGTCGGATCTTGGCCCTCGGCCACCATCAACGCAGCCGAACTGTATGCGGCCATCAAGGGACTTCAGCAACTCCGCACGAGGTCGCGCGTTCGCATTCACACAGCGTCCAGTTATGTGCTCCACGGCGCCACCCGTTGGCTCGCAAAGTGGGAGCTCAACGGCTGGCGTACCAGCACGGGCAGTCCCGTGGAGCATCGCCACCTATGGGAAGAGCTGTCGCGAGTCATGGGCGACCATGACATCGTCTGGGTAAGTACCGACGCCAGCGATGCTCACCCCTTTAGCAGAAAGGCTCTCAAACGCGCGCGGGAAGCGGCCAAGGCCCAGCAGCGCGCGAACCAAGGAGAGGAGACGCCATGACCAGCGCGCCCAAGAGACCGAACCTAGCCAACACGATCACCGTCCTGCGACTTCCTTTGCTTCTCATCGTCATCATCCTGCTTTACGTGCAGTCGCCCGGCTGGCGCCTCGCAGCGACGCCTCTTATCGTCCTGCTCATTCTCATGGATACCGTGGACGGCATCATCGCGCGAGCTCGCGACGAAAGCACACTGCTGGGCAGCGTCCTCGATATCATGGCCGATCGTACCGTCGAGCTCGTCCTCTGGATCTGCCTATCTGATCTGGGCCTGGTGCCCGTGGTCATCCCTATCATCTTTGTCGCACGCGGCACCATTGTCGACGCCCTGCGCAGCGTTCACGTCAGCGAGGGACAGCGCCCCTTTGACAGCGTCCAGCATCCGATCTCCCGTGCCCTCGTGAAGAGCCCGTGGATGCGCACAAGCTATGCCGTCACCAAATGCGTGGCCTTTGCTGGCCTAGCCCTTACAAGCGCACTGGGGCTCTATGCTGCCCAGGGGACAGTCTCACAAGCCGTCGTGGACGGCACCAGGGTAGCCTTCCAAGCCGTTGCCTGGGTGGCGACAGCCTACTGCCTAGCGCGGGGAATCCCCGTCATCATCGAAGCCATCTCCAGCCTCGCAGAAGCGGGCAGGACCCAAGGGGAAAGCTCGTAATGCTGCAGTGGGTTCTCGGTGGGCCCCTAGGCATAGGGCTTGGGCTCATCATTGCGCGCATCCTGCCACCTCGCGTCGGCTACTGGCTGGCCGACCTCCTCACCAGCCGAGTCGTCAAGACGCGAGGTGTCATGTACCGCAACCTGCGCCGCAACTTGGCGCACGTCATGCCGCACCTTGACGCCGAGACGCTGGACAACTTGGCCGCTCGAGGTATGCGGCATGCGGGGCGTACCTACTATGATATGCTCCGGGCCCGCATCCGAGACTATGTAGAGGATCGCGTCCTAGTGGAGGTGGCAAAGGACGCGTGGGAGACGACTCTCGAAGCCGGCCGCGACGACCGGGGCCTCGTGCTGGTAGGCCCCCACGTCAGCAACTATGATCTCGTCAGCCAGTGGATGGCCGCCCACGGCGTGGAAATGCAAGCGCTTAGCCTCACCTCTCCGGGATGGGGTGGCAAGGTCGTCAACAGCATCAGGCGTCATCGTGGGATCGTCATGACGCCGATCAGCATGGCATCGCTACGATCAGCCTTGGAGCGACTCGAAACTGGCGGCGTCATTGTAACGGGCGCCGATCGGCCGGCCTCGATGGACGATGACCTACTGCCCTTCTTTGAAGATCCAGCCCCGATGCCTACTGGACATATCCGACTGGCCCTGCGCGCCAATGCACGCGTCCAGGTCGTGAGCTGCCATCAGGATGAAGAGGGCGTGTACCATCTCGTGCTATCACCACTGCTCGAAATGGAAGAGATGGGCGACCGCGAGGAGACCGTCCGGCACAACGCGCTGCGCGTCCTTGCCATCATGGAAGAGCGAATCCGCGCCTTCCCCGACCAGTGGCTGATGTTCGTCCCTGTGTGGCCCCAAGACGCAGAGCCCGAGGTATCCACCTAGAGCCTGAGAAGGTGGTTGTGGGCATCCCGCAGGTGACGGAAAGCATCCTCAAAGGTTGTGGCGGCCCGCGCCAGCTCCATCGCCCGGCGCGCACTGTCGCAGACGGCGGCAGTCTCACGGGCCTCGTCCGGATGCTGGCGCTCCTCCAGGCTACGTTGGCGACGCGCTGCCCGCCCCAGCTTGGTGGAGGCGATCTGCCACTCACGGTCGAGCCTGCTGAGCGCACGTGTCATCTCTGAGTGCAGGTCCCCGTAGAGACGTTCTGCCTCTCCCGCCGCGGTCACCGCACGCTGCAAGGCGTTCACGGCGCTCGGCAACGTCGCGCTGCTGCTGGCCTCCCGCTCTAGCTCCTGCGCTCGCTGCCAGGCCCCATCAGCCAACTCGGTGTCCCAGAGGATCTGTGCCCAATCGCCCTGCCGCCCCAACTCGTGGATGGCGGTGCGAGGCTGGAGAACCTGCGTCTTTGTGCTCTCGTACTGAGAGGCCAGGCTTTCCAGATCGGCCCGCCCTTGTTCGATCTCGGTGGCGACCGACTCGATGCGCCGCATCAACGCGGCCGCTCGTCGCCCCACAAGCTCTTGCAGCACACGCGGGTTCTCCGCGTTGGCGGTAGCTTCCTGGCGCCAGGCTCGCATATCCTGCGCTAGCTGCTCTAGGTCCGCTTCTGGCCTGGGGGCCTGCATCGGGTCGAGGCGCTGCAGACGCGCCCACGTGCGCTCAGAGTCGCGCACCGCCTTTTCCAGGAGGTCGCGGTAGTAGCGCACGCTCTCTTGATGCGCCTCGCGTAGCTCAAAGAGCTGGCGCTCCAATGCCGGCAACTCTTCGGACACTGCGCGGCCATAGTGCGTCTGGCGGGGGTCCTCCAGTCCCCGCAGCTCGCTAGTCAGCAAAGGCTGGAGAGCCTCGTAGCGCTGCGCTAGCTCTGGCAGCAGGGCCTCTCTGACACGCTCGACATCCGGCACAAGCCGCGCTCGGATCGCCTCGATGCGTCGCTCAACCTCGTCACGTTGCGCAAGGATGTGATCTCGCTCGCGCTCGAGCTCTGCAATCACATCGCTCGCTTCGTTCAACCGCTCGATGGCATGCCCAAGGATCTGCTGAATCTCGCCAACCTGGGACTGCATCAACACACCCCGCTCTGCCAAAGCCTCGGGGAGCTTTTCGCGTTCCTGCTGGCACGCCTCCAGCAGGGATTCCGCTCGGCCAGCCCGCTCGACCAACCCGTCTTCCCAATGCTGGGGGTACTCTTTGAGAGCCGCCCGCAGCTCCTCGACGGCGCGCATCTTGCCAGACACCACGGCAGGCGAGATGGCATCGTGCAGCTCTCGCACTTGCCGACCAGTCTTGGGCAGGGACTCTGCAGCCTCGTCCACCGCCTTGGCCTTTTCTGCTACGGTAGCCGCCATCGCCGCCGCGCGGCCGAGCTCTGCCTCTGTGCCCTTTGCGAACTGCTCCTGCGCCCGTACTGACAGGTCCTTCGCGGCCTCCCATGAAGCCATCGAGTCATCAGCCACGAGATTCGGATGCTCGCGTTGGAGCTTGCGCAGCCGATGCTCTGCTCTAGCCAACGCGTCCTCCGCCTGCCGCAGCCCCTCGTGCCCTGCCGTGAGAAGGCCGTCGATGAGCGCCAGGCGCCCATCGGCCTCCTTGTACCGTTCCTCAAAGCTCCCAAAAGAGTCCTCAAGCGCCTTGAGGGATTCGACGGTCTGCAGCTTGACCTGCCCCTCCAACGCTCTCAGATGTGTACCCAAGGCATGGAGAGCGTGCGAGACCTTCAGGTCCTTGGCGCCCCGAGCCCGCATGGCTTCCCACCGCTCCGACAAAAGCCGTACAGCGCTCGCGGCTCGCTCCAGCCTCTGTTCCGCAGCCTGCCGCTGGACAACCACCTGCTGTACACGCTCATCTAGCTGCTGCAGCACATCGGCGACGCTTGCTGTATGTACGGCCAGCTCCTCCAGAACGGGAGGCAGGTTCTCAGGGGGCGCCTCCCGC
>CAYOBT010000130.1:0-6965 GCA_964402205.1 uncultured Anaerolineales bacterium | reverse complement strand
CACGGTACATGGCCACCCAGCGCCCCATGGCAGGACACGTCGCAGGCTCGGGCACCTCGATCCGTTCGAGCTGCGCGGGATCGGTGACGAGCTCGCCCTGATTGGCGATCATCGGCTGATCGTCCTCGGGAAAGACCAGCTCGCCGCCAAGCGCCGCGGCTCCCACATAGCTCGGCGCGGCACACGAAAGATGCACAGCATCCAGCCCGTACCGCTCGCGGATCATCTCGCGCGCGGCGAGCTGCGTATCCAGCATCACATCAGGATCCTGGTAATAGTCGCCCTGGAGCGTGCCGACGATCTCGGTCTGCACCTCGGGCGGGAAATGCAGCGACCACGGGATACCCTGCCTCTCGGTCATGGAACCTCCTCCGCCTGCCACGACACCGCCATGCCTTGTACCCCAGACCGACACGTGCCGCAAGCGCTCGCGCGACTTGCGCGCTCGGCAGCCAACCCCTACAATATCCTCCAATGAAAGGAGTCCACGTGCATCTCGTTCGACATCGGCGAACCTGAACAGCGTCCTGCGGCGCCGGTTGGCGCCGTTGGGTCCGCACACGCGGTCTGTCCGCGGCTAGCTGCACCTTGCCGCGACGTCAGCGATCATGGGAGGCGCCGGCCCCCGTCCACTGACGTCCCGGAGTTGCTCCTACCGCCGCCGGCCCGCGCGTGCGGCGGTTTTCTGTTGCGTAGCGGATCGGCCGCTGCGCCCCGTCCCCCGAAAGGAGCGACTCGTGCGCGAACGACTGACCCGGTTCTTTGCCTCGCGATGGGGCATCATCCTGGCCGGCGCCATCATCGGCTTGCTGGCATCCCTGCTCCAGTACTGGGGCAACCCGCCCAACATGGGCATCTGCGTGGCCTGCTTTGAGCGCGACATCGCCGGCGCCTTGGGCTTGCACCGCGCCGACGTCGTGCAGTACCTCCGCCCCGAGATCATGGGATTCGTCCTCGGCTCCACCATCGCCGCGCTGCTCTTCCGCGAGTTCAAGGCCCGCACAGGATCGGCGCCGCTGGTCCGTTATGTGCTGGGCATGTTAGCCATGATCGGCGCCCTGGCCTTTCTCGGCTGCCCGTGGCGAGCGCTGCTTCGGCTGGCCGGCGGCGATCTCAACGCCATCGTGGGCCTCGTCGGCCTGGCCATCGGCATCTGGATCGGCGTGACCTTCCTCAAGCACGGGTACAGCCTGGGTCGTTCCAACACCACCCATGCCGCCGTCGGCTGGATGACGCCCGCGCTCATGGTCGGCTTGCTGCTGCTGGCCATCTTCCAGCCGCAGTTCAGCGATGGCGGCCCGATCTTTTCCAGCGAGAGCGGCCCCGGCGCCATGCACGCCGCCATCGCCATCTCGCTGGGGGCGGGGCTAATCATCGGCATCTTGGCGCAGCGGACCCGCTTTTGCACCATGGGCTCCATCCGCGACGTCATCCTGATGGGCGATACGCACCTGATCAGCGGCGTGGCAGCCCTCGTCGTGGTCGCCTTGGTCATGAACCTGGTCTTGGGCCAGTTCTCGCTGGGCATCGCGGCGCAGCCCGTAGCCCATAGTAGCCACCTCTGGAACCTGCTGGGCATGGTGTTGGCGGGCCTATCCTTTGCCTTGGCGGGAGGGTGCCCGGGCCGCCAGCTGTTTCTCGCCGGCGAGGGCGACAGCGATGCCGGGGTGTTTGTCCTGGGGATGATCACCGGCGCCGGCATTGCCCACAACTTTTCGTTGGCCGGCAAGCCCGACGCCCTGGTGGACGGCGCCCTGGTCGTCGGCGGCATCAGCAGCTACGGCCAGATCGCGGTGCTGCTGGGGCTGGCCATCGCCCTGACCATCGGTTTCACCATGCGCGAGCGCTTTGACGCCTAGGAGGGTACACCAATGTCTGTGAATGTAGATGCGCGAGGCCTTTCGTGCCCCCAACCTGTCATCCTGACCCGCCAGGCCATCAAGCGTGGCGAGTATCCCATCGTCGTTGTTGTGGAGACGGTCACGTCGCGCGAGAACGTGCGTCGGATGTCCGAGAAACAGGGCTGCACCGTGACCATCCGCGAGATGGATGGCGAGTTTGAACTGACGTTGACGCGAGAGTGAGGGCGCGTGGAAAGGCCAACCCCCTCCCCGGCCCTCCCCCGCGATACCCGCGGGGGAGGGAGACCATCGCAGGGCGCACGTCGCCCCTCTCCCACGTCTGTCGTGGGGGAGGGGATGGGGGTGGGGGTTGCTCCGGCTCTCCTCCCCTCGCCGTTTGCCGCAGCGGCCTCTTGGGCCTACCATGCGCCAGAGAGCGCCAACCCATACGCCCTAAGGAAGACCGCATGATCTATCTCGACAACGCAGCCACATCCTGGCCCAAACCTCCCTCGGTGCCCGAGGCCGTCGCCGCGTGCATCGCCGACGCCGGGGCCAATCCCGGGCGCGCCGGCCATCGCATGGCCAACGACGCCGCCCACATCGTCTACAACGCCCGCGATGCCGTCGCCGACCTCCTCGGCGCCTCCGATCCCATGCGGGTCATCCTGGGGCCCAACGTCACATGGGCGCTCAACCTGGCCCTCCGCGGCCTGCTCCGTCCTGGCGATCACGTCGTGACCACCGCCATGGAGCACAACGCCGTCATGCGCCCCCTGCGCGCGCTGGAAGAGCGCGGCGTCGCCTTGAGCGTCGTCCCCTGCGGGCCCGATGGCACCCTGGATCCCCAGAGCGTTGCCGAGGTCATCACGCCCGACACGGCCCTGGTCGTCATGAACCACGCCTCCAACGTCGTGGGCACCATCCAGCCCGCCGCCGAGGTCGCCGAGGTCGCGCACGCCCATGGCGTTCCCATCCTCCTGGATACGGCCCAGTCGGCGGGCGCCGTTCCCATCGACATGGATGCCTGGCAGATCGACCTGCTCGCCTTCACCGGGCACAAATCGCTGGCTGGACCCATGGGCACTGGCGGGCTGATCCTGAGTGAGCGCTTTGACCATGCCAAGATGGAGCCCTTGGTCCGTGGCGGCACCGGCAGCCACTCGGAGGAAGAGACGCAGCCCGGTTTCCTGCCCGACAAGTTCGAGGCCGGCACCATGAACGTGCCCGGTCTGGCGGGCCTCGTGGCAGGCATCGCTTGGATCCGCGAGCGCGGCGTCGACGACATCCGCGCCCACGAGACCGCCATCACCCAACGCCTCATCGACGGCCTGCGCACCCTCCCCAACGTCACCGTCTATGGCACGCAGGACGCCACCAAGCAGGCCGGCGCCGTGTCGCTGACCATCGACGGCGCCGACGTGGGCATGGTCGGTTTCCGCCTCGACGACGAGTTCGGTATCATGTGTCGCGTGGGCCTGCACTGCGCGCCCGGCGCCCATCGCACCATCGGCACCTTTCCCGAAGGCACCATCCGCCTCAGCGCGGGTGCCTGGACCACGGCCGACGAGATCGACGCGGCCATCGTTGCCATCGCCCAGATAGCAGAGGATTACGCATGAACCCGAGTCGGCACGCCATCATCCTGGTGGTCTCGTCCAGTCACGCCATCCGCGCCGAGCATGTGCTCCGCCAGGCCGGCTTGGAGACCAAGCTGATGCCCGTGCCGCGCACCCTGAGCTCCGATTGCGGCGTCTGCGTGCGTATCCTGGCCGCTGACGTCGCCACGGCCGAATCCACCCTGGAGAAGCATCGCGTCCCCTACGAAGAGATCGTCCCGATGTAAGCGACCGAACCCAACAGCGCGGCTCTTGCCACGCCAACGGAGAGTTCCATGACCGATCGATCAACCTATCGACTGACAGCGCTCACAACGGCGGCCGGTTGAGCGGCCAAGATGGGTCCCGAGACCCTGGCGCAAGTCTTGCGCCCCCTACGTGAGCTCTTTCGGCCCGAAGCCTATCCCGATCTCCTGGTCGGCCTGGAAGTTGCCGATGACGCCGCCGTCTATCGGCTGACCGACGACCTGGCGATCATCCATACGGTGGATTTCTTCCCGCCCGTGGTGGATGACCCCTACGACTATGGCGCCGTCGCGGCGGCCAACGCCATGAGCGACATCTATGCCATGGGCGGCGAGGTGATCCTGGCGCTGAGCATCGCCGCGTTCCCGCCAGGGATGCCGCCCGAAATCACCGCCGAGATCCTGCGGGGCGGCGGCGAGAAGGTCAAAGAAGCCGGCGGCATCCTCGCGGGTGGCCATACCATCGACGACGAGGAGCCCAAGTACGGCCTGGCGGTCCTAGGCAGCATCCATCCTGACCGGATCCTGACCAAGGGCGGCGGCCAGCCGGGCGACATCCTCGTCCTCACCAAGCCCCTGGGCGTGGGCATCGTGACGACGGCCGCCAAGGCCGACGTCGATCAGCCCGGCGACCTGGACGAGGCCGTGGACAGCATGGCACAGCTCAACCGCACGGCCGTGCACATCCTGCAGCGAATCGGCGTCAACGCCTGCACCGACGTCACGGGCTTTGCGCTGCTGGGGCACGGCACCGAGATGGCGGAAAAGGGCGGCGTCCAGCTCGCGTTTTCCTTTGCCAAGCTGCCTTTTGTCTCTGGCGCCCAGGCCTACGCAGAGGACTGGCTGTTCCCCGCGGGCACCTGCCACAACGACGATTTCTACAATCACATGGTCCAGTTCGACGCGTCCATCAGCGAAGAGATGCAGCAGCTCCTCTACACGCCCGAGACGTCCGGCGGCCTTCTCGCCGCCGTGGCGCCCGAGCGGCTCCCCGCACTGCAAGAGGCCTGCGATGCTGCCGGCCAAGAGCTCTGGCAAGTGGGCGTCGTCCGCGACGGCGAGGGCGTGGTCGTCGAGCCATAGCTCGCCACGCCCACACCGCCCCCGCATCGCCTTCACAGCCTCCTCACCCACGCCTCCTATACTGACTAGCGTAACGATTGGAAGCCAGCACAAAGCTGGCCAAACACAGGAGGCAAACATCATGAAACTCGGACGCAAGCTTCTGGCAGTTCTCGGCATCGCGTTGGTCGTGACCATGGCATTCGCTGGCACCGCCTTGGCCCAAGGGCCCATGGCAAGCGGCGAGGCCCTCTGCGAAGAGTTCGTTGACCTCGATCAAGACGGCATCTGTGACAACCGCCCCGCGGACCATCCCCTGCTCCGTGCCGAGAGCGAGGACTGGGTGGCCGGCCAGGGCTACCGCGCCGGCGGTGAGGGCCTCGAGAAGGCCTGCGATCTCGACGGCGACGGCGTCTGCGATTGCGACCAGGAGTTCGTCGATGAGAACAACGACGGCATCTGCGACAACATGCCCGAGGATCGGCCCTTTGGGCGTGGCCGTATGACCACCGAGAGCTAGCCTCTCAGTCATCTTCTCCTGTCGCTGCGCACAGCGAGGGACCGCCAACCTCGCTGTGCGCTTTTTCTGTGCCCAGGGCCGCCCACCGCCGCACCCCACCTGGATCTCGCGCGGCTCCGCACACGCACAACCTCCCCGCATCCCCTTCACAGCTTCCTCACCTGCCAGCCCTATACTGACTAGCGTAACGATTGGAGGCCAGCACAGAGCTGGCCAGGCATAGGAGGTTTCTAGCATGAAGAGCGGACGCATCGTGTTGGGTATCCTGGGTATCGCCCTAGTCGTAGGCATGGCCTTTACCGGCACCGCCTTGGCCCAAGGGCCTTGGGGCGACCAAGGCGCGGGCACGGGCGTGTGTGACGAGTTTGTCGACGAGAACAACGACGGCATCTGCGACACGATGCCCGAGGGCCGGCCCTTTGCCCACAGCGATAGCGAAGATTGGATGGGCGGCGGGTATGGCGCGGGCGGCGCTGGCGCCATGGGCGCAGGCGTGGACGCTGACGGCGATGGCTTCTGCGACGTCTGCGGCGAGGAGTTCGTGGACGAGAACAACGACGGCATCTGCGACAACATGCCCGAGGGTCGCCCGCTTGTCCGCAAGGACAGCGAAGACTGGGTAGCGGGCGGCGGCTATCGTGCCGGCGGCGCTGGTATGCGCGGCGCCTACGGTGACGCTGACGGCGACGGCCTCTGCGATCGCACCGGCGAGCCGTTCGTCGACGAGAACAACGACGGCATCTGCGACAATGCTCCCGAGACGGGCCTGGGTCGGGGCCGCATGGCCACGCAGGAGAGCTAGCCTCTAGGTAGCTCCTCCCACACACCGAGCGCGCAGCGAGGGACCACCAACCTCGCTGCGCGTTTTCTGTGCCCTCCCGCATCACACCTCCGCCACTCTTGACGCTTCTTGACGCATTACCCATCACCATCGGCCAGAGTTTCACGTAGCCTTGACACGTCTCCGCCATCCGTGTACCATTGCCCCTAGCCACCAGTGCTACCTACCACTGCCTAGGAGGCAATCTTGCTGGACTGGCTGCCCTATCTCATCGCCCTCGCCCTCGGGGCCGCCATCGCCTGGGGCGCCTGGCGCATCCTCGTCGGCAGCCGCCGCCCGCCTCCCATCCCCATCGAGCCAGACGATCCCGAGCTTACCTGCACCCTGGTCCCAACCGCGACGGCCCAAGCCGCTATCGGCGATCGCACCCTATGGTTCGCCGAGGGTCCCACCAAGGGCCAATCTGCCCTCATTTACCCCTTTGGCGATCTGCGTCTGCTGCTCAACATCGATCATCCCGATGAGAGCACACGCGCCGACGTGCTCCATTTCCTGGCTAGAGCGCGCGCCGACTATGTGCTGCTGCATCCCGTCTCGTACGCCCCCATGGGCGTCGCGCTGCGCCCCCATCCCGACGACGAGCGTCGCCAGATCACCCGCGAGCAGCTCGCCGAGTTGGCCAGTCGCGCGGGGCTCCAGGTCGTGTGGCTGCCCTACACCACCGACGGGAGCATCGATGACGTGGTGCGCGTGGTCTCCGAGGGCGCCCTGGCCCCCCACCGACCCTAGGCTAGCCCCGCATGCGTCAGACCGCCTAACCAGGCCCAACCCGCTCTCCTGGACAGCGTCCCGACCCTGCCCTATACTGGGCAAGCCTTGTCGCATGCCTCTCAGGAG
>CAYOBT010000129.1:0-7001 GCA_964402205.1 uncultured Anaerolineales bacterium | reverse complement strand
GCTCATCGCTTGGATGACTAGACTGGTAATCATAGTTGCACTTTGCACTGCAGAAATGAGCGCCCCGTTCTACCGTCCAAAGCGGCAGAGGCTTTCCGCATTGCAGACACTTTTCTCCTGATTCGGTATTCATCTTCTCTGTGAACTGAGCTCTCGCCGCACAAGATATAGTGCAGAATTGCGTCCCATGTTGCACTTGCCACATGGTAAGAGGGGAACCGCAAAATGCGCACCCTGTGTCTGATAGTTGCCGTTTCAGCATTTCGACGTACTGAGTTCTGCATGCATCACTGCAGAACTTCTGACCTGGTCGCCCTGTGAATACTCTGCCACAGAAAATGCAGGTCTTTTCCACATCACTAGGTACTCCTCTGTGCCAGACTTGTACATCCTGAAAGGCGCATTCCCGTGAGCAGTATTGATCACGATCTTTGTAGATGGTCTGGTATTCCTCGCCACAGTATTTGCAGACAAACGTATAGCGCTTGCGCTTATGCTCTCGATAGTAGCGCTTCGCATGTGCCTTACAGCAGCATTGCTGTCTATCGCCAGCATATTTGTTGGGCTCGAACTCGATGCCGCAGTACTTACAGATCTTCACAGATTACTATCTCTTCCTAGTCGGAACCTTTGGTATGGAGGGTGCCGCCCGGTTCGAGCGCGTCGCGCAGCAAACTCACATCGACACCCAGGGCCTCGCACCAGCACGCCGCACCGTCACCCTTCACGAACCGAACCGCGTCCTCTCGCTGCGAGAGGGCTGCGATGCTCGGCCGCTTGATGTCGCGTACTGCACGCAGCAGGACCGCATAGCCCAGCGAGCGGCAGGCTTGCAGGTCATAGGTTACGGCCTCCATCGCCCATCCTCAACGGCCGTCTTGCGGCTGTGACATATCTTGCACAATGCCTGCAGGTTATCCACCCGATGGGTCCCCCCCTCCCTCAGCGGCGTCTGGTGGTCGACCTCCGTGGCGGCTACCGTCTCGCCGTGCTCGGCGTGTATGCCGAACGGGTCCTCGCAAAGGGGATGGCGTCGCAGATACATCAAGCGGATCTTGCGCCACTTGCGCCCATAGCCACGGCTCGCCGCACTGCCACGACGCGCATCGTATTCGGCCTGTCGCTGGGCAGCGTGCTCAGGGCAATAGCGGTCGCTGTCCCGCACCAAGTTGGGACAGCCCCGCTGTGCACAAGGTCGCGCTGCCTTGTATGGCATTGTCTCTCCAGGCCGTCCGAGGAGGGCTGAGCACGCCGGCCCAGACGTGCCCAGCCCAGCATTAAGGAGGAAAGCCGCTTATCACCCGCCACCCAACGGATGTGTAAGCCAAACAGAAATAGAAAAGGCGAGCCCAAAGGCTCGCCTTGCATGAGTGTATGCTGCGCCGTCTCAGGCGCTTATGCCTAGATTATACCAGAGAACCTACCTAGTGTCAATGAACATAGCACTTGGATGGTGCGTATGCTCAGACTAGGGCCACTATGCACAGGAACATGATCAAGCCCTGACGGGACCTCTCTTGATCATGTTTGCGTAACACCGCAATACCGGATCCTCTGTATCCCATCGGTACAGGGGATCCGGCCTGTGGACTGAAAAGAACATGATCAACATGATCATGATCAGCGTATAGATCTTATACTACGGGCCGCTCGACCTCTCCCCTCTCTGCGTACTCCCTATCGATGCTTCCCATCGGCACACACCACAACACCAACATGTACCGATGCCCCTATATAGGCTGATCATGATCATGTTGATCATGATCATTGCAGACCTATGGCCACGACCAGCCCATCCTCGATCTCAATCCGAATGCCCGCCCGGCGCAGCATTGTAGCCACACGGACCGGATCCTCGGCGACCTGCTCCTCCAAACGCCCGCGCAGGCTCTGCACGACCTCGTAGCGTTGCGCGGGCGTTGCCGTCCTGGCCAGGCTCCCCTCAAGCTGCTTGGCCTCGGCCTGCAGGCCCTCGACCTGGCTCACCAGCTCACCATCGGCCTCCTGGTAGATCTGCACATCCATGGCCCCGCCGGCATAGGCCAGCGCCAGACGCCGTCGCTTGACAGCGATTGCCTCGACCTGTCGCTCGATCTGGTCCAGTCGCTGTCGCTCTTGGGCGCCGTCATTTCGAGAGGCCATGTAGGTGGCCAGCGTGTCGACGTCGCGCATGGCGTCCAGGAACGCAACCAGTGCCGCCGTCACGTCCGCGATCGGGATGCTGTTGCGATGGCACGACCGTCCGGTGACAGCCTGCCGGGAGTGTGTGCCGCAGCGCAGCCGGTCGACCGCGCTGCCCGTGTTGCGATGCTTGACCATGCGCTTGCCACAGCGCGCACAGAACGCGACGTCCAGGTACGGCGAGCCCTGACGGCGCCGGTAGGGTTTGCCGCTGCGGTCGGCCCGCTCGCGCTGCACGGCCTCGAACGTCTCCTCGTCCCACAGCGCCGGGAACCGGTCTGAACGCTCGTCGGCCTCGTGGTCACCCCAGGATACCCAGCCGGCATACACGTCATTATACAGCACCTTGCGCATCGTCGAGGCGCACCACTGCTCCCGGCCGCTCTTGGGCGGCTGATAGGGGGAGGCGGTCAGCTGACGTGCGATCTCGTGCAGGGAGGCGCCCTCCAAGAACAGCTGAGTCGCCAGTCGCACGGCCCCGATCGCCTCGTCGAACTCAGCGCCGATCGTGTCGCCAGAGAGCGGATCGCGCACCGGGCGGTAGCCCAGCGGCATCGCGTTGGGCATCAAGCCGCGCTCCACGCGCTTGGCCATGCCCATCTTGAGGTGCTGCACGCGCCGTCGCTGCTCCTCGCCCGCGCGCACGCTCTGGATGGCGTACACGTATCGCTGACCCGTGCTGCTTTGTCCCAGGACGTGGGGCGCGCTGGCCACGTACACCTCACCGCCGGCCTTCTCCACGAGGCTGGCCACAGTCTGAGCCAGCGCCGGATCCCGGCCGAGTCGGTCTGGATCTCGAGCCCACAGGACGTCGAAATCTCGCTGCTCGCAGTGCTCGCGCAGCTGGGCATAGGCCGGCATCTCCCTAGCCGCGTCCTCATACAGCACGATGTCCCGGCTGTGCCCCGGCACGCGCAGCACGTCGACCACACGGCCGCCGACCATCTCGGCAAACTCGCGCCCTTGCTCCTCCTGAGCCTCCAGGCTGACCTTGTCCTCAGTTGCCTGCGCCTTGCTCGAGACTGCAGCCCATACGAGCACTCTCCAGGTCCGTTTCTTGTCGCTCATACATCCCCTATAGGACAGAGCCGCCCGCAGGCGGCCCTTATTGTGCCTTGTCGCTCGATAGCTCACATGCTATACTGAATGTCGCAAGGCTCGCACCTTGCAGGGCCCGCCCAGGCTGTGTACGCCGGCCTGGGCGGGTAGGCTTAAAGCCAGATCACCAGGTTCACGCCGCACGTAGGCTTCTCTTTCGTCCCTCCCGTGACCTCACTGACCACGACCGTCACCTCGTGCCCGTTGGCCAGCAAGGCCCCTACATCCTTGGCCACACTGCGCGAGAGATAGCCCAAGTGATAGCGCTTTTTGCGCAAAAACCGCTTGCGTTCGAGCCATACCCCAACTGCGTTTGGATCATGTCGATTCTTAGGCTCGCGCTTGGGCACAAGTCGCGTACCAGGCTCCACATATCGCTCGATCAGTTTCTGGCGATTGATACCCGTTTTGGGTTCCTTATGTGTCACCCCTCGCAGCTTGGTTCGTATCTCATCCACTTGCGTCCTACCCCTTGACAACCGACCTCGAAATGCGGTATCATGGCAGGCGAACAGATGTTCTATTCCACTCGGGGGGATCGGAGCACCCAATGCGACGCTTCATCCTGAACCATCCACTGCTTGTCACACTGTGCATCCACTTGGCGCCCCTGAAACTACCCCGCCGCGCCCTCATCGCCCTCTTTGCTGCTCGTACCGCCATAGCACGTAAGCTAGGACCTCCTCGCGCTCCTCGGGCGTAAGCCGCTTCATGACCTCCAATGTCTTGGCCATAGAGGCATCGCCGTCGATCTGAGGTAGGGGAGGGAGCACACCGGCCATTCGCAGCACGTCCTCTCGCGCTTCCCCAAGGGCATCGGCTACCGCGATACAAAACTCAGGCGTAGCTCTCACCTGCTCGCTCAAAACCTGACTGATCAGCGAATGAGACAGATCCGCTCGTCGCGCCAATTCACGCTGCGACCAGCTCCTCCGTTTCAGTTCCCCGTTCAAGAACTTAACCAGATCGTTCATGCTTATCATGGTAACACGCCGCATGGTCATAATGCCAACCACTTTGGCTAAAGGGCTTGACAAACACCCTCTAACGTGGTATAATCTGTTCAACGGGTTGACCAGTTCGGTCGATGTACTGCACAGGAGGCGTGGATGGCGGAAGATACCAAGTTGGCGGCCGTAAAACTCACCCCCGAGCGATACCAGCGGCTGATGGCCTTATGCGAGGCTGATTACCGCACGCTGAGCGATGAGTTGCGCTGGCTGATTGACCAGGAATGGGCACGCCGACAGGAGCCGCGTCAGCTAGTCGATTCCGGGGAACCGTATTGCGTTGAGGAGTCGTGACGTGGCAAGCAAGTGGACACGACCACGCGCTGAGCTCATCGACATTGCGGCCAACCTCTGCCATCGTGGTTACACCATCCCCTCTCTTGCTGAGACGATGGTAGAGCGACATTTTCTCGGCAAAGACAGAAATGCAGCCGCCAAGAGGCTGCGGCCTGCGATCGCAGCCGCGTTCTGGCGTCTCTATGGCGGCCTCACGGACAAGCAAGTCTCCATCGCTGATAAAGCCGCCCAGCTTTCCAAAGAGGGTTGGGCTCCACTATACGATGACCACGGTGCCTGCTTCTGGCGACATCAGTCGGGCATCACCGTGAATTCCAACGGCGGCTTTTTCCCTTCCTACCAGGCCGCGACACTCGCTGCGTATGAGAGTCAGACCCGAGCTATGCTACTCAGGGCTACAGCATAACCGTGCCCCACGTGGGGAGGGACGAATGATCACCACATCCATTGGCGCCATCATTGCCAGCATACTCATTGCGGCCAGTTTGGGTCTGCTATTCGGGGTCTTTCTGATGTGTATGATGAACTGCGCGCGTCGGGCCGACGATCAAGTCGAGGGGATCATCACAAAGATTAGAGAGGACCACCAGCAATGATGGAGACCCGCTATCTTGTGGCCTATCGTGAGGGATATGACGGCTGGTGGCACGACTTTTGCGGCTGCGATCACCTCGAGTGCTGTCAGGAGCTCGCAGACAGTGGCGCACGCGCCAAGCCCGACCGTCAGTATGCCGTGTTTGCCAACCAGCCGCAATGGTGGATGGGCCTGCCACAATACACGGCCGGCCTCAGCGATCGCGAGCTGTACCATCACTCGTTTGGCGAATGGCCAGAGGAGCACGAGAAAACCGCGTGCTGACGGGAGCACGCGGCCAATAGGATCCTGTTCACCAGTTGTACTGGCCCGCCCGCCCGGGCCCGGCTCTGATAGCGAGTCGCACCACCCATGCACCTCCAGTCAGAGCGGCAGAGAAACGAGAGAGAACGGCCAGGCCTGTCGGCCCGTATCATCATCTGTAGGGTGAGAGCCCGTGCCTGACCGTTTCACCATCATCATACCACACTCCGTGAAGGTGAGGTGAAAATGCTAGAAAACGCCGAGATTCTCCTCGTTGTGCGCTGGGTCCTGTTTGCGCTGGGCGAGCTGGCCTGGGGATTCGGCTGGGCCTGGTTCCTCGACACTGAGGACGGCAAGTGGCTGGCCCGCTCGCGCACCTGGATCACGGTCGTCATCGGGGATGGCATCGCCTTTGCGATCGCGCTTCTGGTCGTGCCTCCGCTGTGGCTCGGCATCAGCGTGCTCGGGCTCGCCCTGGCCAGCATTGGGATCATTCGTCGCTCCCTGCAGCAAGAGCGGCGCGTGGATGAGGCCCTGACCGGTGGGCGGTAGAACGAAGCCGCCGCCGTGGGTTCGCTGGGCCGGTGAGGACCTGGTCGCATTGGGCCTCGACATCCGCCAGGAACTGGACGGCCTGCTGTTGGGCCTGGTCAGCGGCGATCCGCTCGACGAGACGATCCGCAAGGTACAGGATGTGCGGCACTTGGCAGATGAGGTCGTGGCCCAGGCGAAAGACCTGCAGCACGCACCGTCTACGAACGGCCTGGTCGAATGGGCGATGCGCGACGACGCCTTTTGCACCGTATTGCAGAGCAAGCTGTCTGTGCGGCGGCCTCCAAGGTCGCACACCACACCCACGAGAGGAGATGCTCGCCAACCGTGAACAGCCTACATCGAAGCCGTGTTATGACGCGCGTTGCGTCCGAGCGAACCAGATATGCCGACTGATGGGACCAACGCATGTATTACCGGGAACAGCCCAGGCCGGCGACCTGGGCATATCCCTCTTGTTCGCACCAGGGAGGCCACATGCTAGAGTTCGCGCCATTCAACGAGTTCACTGCCATGCTGCTCAGCGAGCGCACTGAGATCGCAGCCGGTCAGCTGGTCCGGGCCATCGGCTTCAACGCCATGCGCCGCGCTACCGAGCTGTTGTACGGCCAGGGCCTGATCGATGATGACAATGCGGCGCACATTATCCTCAGTCTGATGGAGGACCTCTCCATCGGGCACGAACAGGTACAGCGCATGGAACGGCTCGGCCTCGGCGTGCCCGAGGAGCTCAATGGGCCAAATGATGGCCATACATTGCAGGCCGTGTTCAGCGAGACGACGATCGCCATCGAGCGCG
Organism: uncultured Anaerolineales bacterium; assembly: GCA_964402205.1. GTDB lineage: Bacteria > Chloroflexota > Anaerolineae > UBA1429 > UBA1429 > DAIRUQ01. Next base: position 226 of record CAYOBT010000129.1, on the reverse strand, counting down.
ATGTCGAAGAGGAGAGCCAGCGCGAGGCACGCGAGGACCGCTTGCATGCCATGGAGCAGCTGCGCGCTGCCAAGCGCCGCGCGGACGCCAAGAACGGCAAGGCCGGTGCAGACGACGACAGCGAGCACACCTGTCCCATCTGCGGCGTGCCGATTTCGGCCAAGGCCGTCGGTTGCCGTTCGCACTGGCGCGAGGTCAAAAAGATGCAGGACCCGGACTGGCAGGA
>CAYOBT010000128.1:0-7013 GCA_964402205.1 uncultured Anaerolineales bacterium | reverse complement strand
GCAGGCGGCGCCGTGGCGCATGTCATGAAGTGCTCGCAGTGTGGGGCCACGGCCGTCATCAACATGCCTCAGCACCGTCTCAAGCTGTGTGCGGAGCACTTGGTCCCGTGGGTGGCCAAGATGGTGCAAAAGGCCATCGAGCGGTATGAGCTTTTCACGCCGGACGAGCGTATCCTCGTGGCGGTCTCTGGCGGAAAGGACAGTCTGGCCCTTTGGGATATCCTCGAGCAGCTCGGCTACCAGACTGAGGGCCTGCACATCCATCTAGGCATCGATGATGAGGGCTACTCGGATGCCTCTCTGGCCAAGACGGCGGCTTTTGCGCAAGAGCGAGGCCTTTTGCTTCACGTCGTCAATGTGCGTGAGACCTATGGGCAGAGCATCGTCGAGGTAGCGCGCGGACGTCGTGGGGGACGGACCTGCGCCGTGTGCGGACTCGTCAAGCGGCATATCATGAACGAGATGGCGCACGAGGATGGCTATGATGCCATCGCGACCGGCCACAATCTCGATGACGAGGCCGCCGTTCTGCTGATGAACACGCTTCACTGGGAGAGGCGGTTCCTGTCTAAGCAGGGGCCGCTGCTGCCATCTATCCATCCTCGCCTAGCTCGCAAGGTGAAGCCTCTAGTGCTCCTCTACGAGCGCGAGACGGCTGCCTATGCCATCGTGCGCGGGATCGACTATGTGATGCAGGAATGTCCCTATGCCGTGGGGGCTAGCTCTATCCGCGCAAAGGGGATTCTCAACCAGCTCGAGCGGCACTCTCCTGGCACCAAGGTGCAGTTCTACCTTGGCTTCTTGCGAGCCCGAGAGGACGGGTGGCTTCCCTCGGACGGGGGGCTCGACGGCTCTGTTGCGGCCTGCCCCCGGTGCGGTCAGCCAACAACGGCCGACGGGCTGTGTGCCTTCTGTCGGTTGTGGGAAGGAGTGCGGTGAATAGCACGCAGCGCGAAGGCTATCAGTTCTTTGATCTGGTGATGGTCGGCTTTGTGGCTGTGCTGATGATCAGCAACATCGCGTCTTCCAAGATCCTGTCGCTGGGGCCACTGACGTTTGATGGGGGGACGTTGCTCTTTCCCGTTGCCTACATCCTGGGAGATGTGGTGACCGAGGTCTATGGCTACCGCCGCGCCCGACGGGTGATCTGGGTTGGTTTCGGAGCTACAGCCTTGATGGCGGCCACCTTGGCGCTTGTGGGCGCACTGCCGCCTGCCGAAGGCTGGGAGCATCAGCTAGCATACCAGGCGATCCTGGGCGCGACGCCTCGCATCGTGCTTGGCAGCCTGGTGGCCTACTGGGCTGGGAGTTTCGCCAATGCGTGGCTCATGGCCAAGCTCAAGATCGCTACCCAGGGGCGCCTCTTGTGGCTGCGCACGATCTCCAGCACGCTACTCGGCGAGGGCGTTGATACGGCGCTCTTTGTGCTGATTGCCTTTTGGGGCACGTTGCCGGCCTCGCTTGTGTGGTCAGTGTTGGCATCGAACTATGTCTTCAAGTGCGTGCTAGAGATTGCGGTTACGCCCATTACGTACCGAGTGGTCAACGCTCTCAAGCGCGCCGAAGGCGAGGACTATTTCGACTATGATACGAGCTTTAACCCATTCAGGATGAGGTCGTCATGAACGATGTGAACGAGGACAGAGCAAAGCTGTCGGATGAGGCCCCGGTTCCCGAGGAGCTGCTGGTGTCGGAAGACCTGCCGCCTGACCACCGCAGCGGGTTCGTCGTGTTGGTGGGCAAGCCCAATGTCGGCAAGTCTACGCTGATGAACAGATGGCTGGGCACCAAGTTGGCGCCCGTTTCGCCCAAGCCGCAAACGACGCGCAGCCGGCTGCTAGGCATTCTCACGCGCGAGGAAGCTCAGGTCATTTTCGTGGACACGCCGGGCATCCACGATCCTCGCCACAAGCTCGGAGAGCTCATGGTGTCCACAGCCCGTCATGCCGTCGCGGAGGCCGATCTGGCTCTCTTTATGGTGGACGGCGCTTTCCCGCCCACGCAGGGCGACGAGCGTGTCGCTGGGCTGATGGATGCCAGCGAGGAGGCCCCAGTCTACTTGGTCATCAACAAGACCGATCTGGTGACCATGGAAGATCTGCACGACGGGTGGGCACCTTTTGTGGCCGAACACGCCTATGCCAAGTCCTTCTCCATCAGCGCGTTGACGGGCAAAGGATGTGATGAGCTTCTTGACGAGGTCGTGGCAGTTCTGCCGCAGGGACCGAGGTTCTTCCCTGCCGACCAGATTTCCGATATCAGGGAACGGGTGATCGCTGCTGAGCTCATTCGCGAGCAGCTCATGCGCCATCTTGATCAGGAGGTGCCGCATGCGACAGCCGTCGTCGTGGATGAGTACCAGCGACGCTCGGAGGACGCCCTCTACATCGCGGCAACGGTGTATGTCGAGAAGGAATCGCAGAAGGGGATTGTCATTGGCAGCGGCGGCCGCATGGTCAAGCGCGTAGGGACCGATGCGCGCCATGAGCTGGAGCGATTCACGGGGCTGAATGTGTTCCTGGATCTGTGGGTAAAGGTCCGCAAGAACTGGCGCAGAAACGAGCGCTTTCTCAGGCAGTTGGGATACGATCCGGCTGCTGGTCTGTAAGGGCGATTTCTGGACGCTGCCGGACCGGCTGGCTATAATGGGCCTAGCTGGGAAGATGCTTCCTCTGTCAGGAGTCGGAGGCGCGATCGCGGGCAACGATGCCTGGGGCGAGGGGATAGGCCCTGCCCACGGAGATGAAGGAGAGTGCTATGTTGGTTCGAGAGCGCATGTCAGCGCATCCCATCACCGTTACGCCAGAGACTTCGCTGCACGATGCTCTGCGCGCCATGCGCGAGGCCAAAGTGCGGCGTCTTCCCGTTTTGGGCAAATCGGGCAGGCTTGTTGGTATCGTGCTGGAAAAGGACCTTCTCTATGCCTCGCCGTCCCCCGCAACGAGCCTGAGTATCTATGAGCTCAACTATCTCGTATCCAAGATCACGGTCGGCGAGCTGATGACGCGCGATGTTGTGACAGTAAGCGAGGATTGTCCGCTCGAAGAGGCCGCGCGGATCATGGTCGATAACAACATTAGCGGTTTGCCCGTGATGCGCGGCGAGATGCTTGTGGGCATGATCACCGAGAGCGACTTGTTCAAGATCTTTTTGGAGCTGTTGGGTGCTCGCACGATGGGCATGCGGGTAACTGTCAAGGTGCCAGAGGGCAAGGGCGTTTTGGCCAGGCTAACCGAGGCACTTGCGGCGCACGGTGCCAATATCGTCACGCTTGGTACGTTCTTTGGCGATGATCTCTCCAATCGTACCATTGCCTTCAAGGTCCAGGGGATGGACGAGGAGATGATGCGGACGGTGTTGCAGGAGATCGGCGCTGACCTAATCGATCTGCGCATCACCTAGGGGGTCTGGCCGGACACAAGCGGGCGAGAGGCATGTCTCTCGCCCGCTTGTGCATTTTGGGTGACTAGGCGATGGAGTCGGGAGAGGCCTCAAGGAGCGCACGCGCCTTGGCTGCGGCACGAGCTCGATGGCTGATGGCGTTCTTCTCTTCGGCAGAGAGCTCAGCCATGGTGCGGGTGTCGTCGGCGACCAGAAAGACTGGATCGTAGCCAAACCCTTGCTCGCCGCGCGGGGCTTTGGTGATGCGACCTTCACATGTCCCCTCGACGAGCTGTTCCCGGCCAGAGGGCCAGACGAGGGCAATGACGCAGCGAAAGCGAGCGGTGCGCTGCGTGGGGGACACGGTGGCCAGCTTGCCCAGGAGATAGTCGATCCTGTCGGCATCGGTGGCGCCTTCCCCAGCGTAGCGGGCCGAGAGAGGGCCTGGTTCGCCGTCCAGGGCATCCACCTCCAGGCCCGAATCATCCGCTAGGGTCAGGATCCCGCTCTGCTGGGCGTAAGCTCGCGCCTTGAGCAGTGCGTTGTCGGCATAGGTCTCGCCAGTTTCTGGCACGTCATCTTTGATACCGACGTCGTCCAACGACAGGAGCTCGAGCGAGAGCCCCTTCAGGAGCTGGCGGTACTCGCGCATCTTGCCCCGGTTGTGTGTAGCGATGAGAAGCTGCATAGCCCAATCTCCTGTAGCTAGGGACTCTTGTAGGCGCGTGCTAGCGTCAACGCCCAGATGGACCTTGGCCGTGACGGGGCGAGAGCATGCGCGCAAGCTGCTAGCGTCGCGCCGGTGGTACAGACGTCGTCGATCAGTAGCACGCGCTGGCCGCAGAGGTCGGCGCCCGTGGCGCGAAAAGCTCCCTGGACGTTGGCGAGTCTTTGATGCCGGGAGAGGTGCACCTGCGCTGGGGTGTTCCGCTCGCGCGCTAACGCCTCGACGACGGGCAACCCTATCCGGTTTGCGATCGCATGCGCCAGCAATCGCGACTGATTGTAGCCTCGCTTGCGCTCCCGCGCTGGATGCAATGGCACGGGTACGAGCACATCTGCTGGGAGGCTCAATCGCGCGACATAGTCTGCCATCAGATCGCCCAAAGGGGCGGCCAACACGCGCACGCCCTCATACTTGAGCGCGTGGATCGCTTGCCGCAGCGGATCCTGGTAACCCGCAACGCTGCGCAGACCGTCAAGAGGCAGGGGATCGCGCTGACACTGCTTGCAGGTACCGCCACTCGTTAGCGGCTTTCCGCAGACGACGCACAGGGGTGGCAGCTGCATCTGGATCTTGCCGATGCACTCGTCACAGAACCACGATCCGAGGCGCCCGCATGCAACGCAGTGGGGCGGGAACAGCAGATCAAGCAATGGCTTGGCGATACGGCTGCGCAATCTTCCGCGCGTCTGTATCCTATGCGGCTGAGAAGCTGGACCCGCCACGATGGCTGCGGCGCTCTAGCGTAGGGCCAATGCTAGGATCGCTAGCAGCGCGAACATGGCTGCTGCCAGGATGGCTACCCGTCTCAGGTCCCCGACGACGTAGCGGTACTCGTGCGCGAAATCGACCGAAGAATCCTTGCTGTTACTGCTCTGTCGGTTGCGAGCCTTGCGGGCCGCTGCTGATCGAGCCTTTTTGGTGCGGGCCATAGTATCGTCTGTCCTCGCGATCTTTGCCTGCGGTGCCTCAGATCATTCTGTGATTGTAGCAAGTCGACGGGGCCGGTCAAAGGCGCGTCGGATGGCTATCCTTTGATGACGCCTATGGGGCTGGTTCTGGCTACCTTGCGCGCCAGTCCTACGCCCTCGACGACCTTCACGACGTCATCAACGATCTTGTAGGCGTCGGGAGCTTCTTCCGCCAGACCCCTCAGGCTGTCTGTGAGCACGGCGATGCCCCTGTTTCGAAGCTGCTGTTTGAGCGTTTCGCCACGCGTGTCACGGCGCGACTGGGAGCGGCTCTTGACGCGGCCGGCGCCGTGGCAGCAGGATCCAAACGTCTCTTGCATGGCACGCTCGGTACCTAGCATGATGTAGGAGCTGGTGCCCATGCTCCCCGGTACCAGAACCGGCTGCCCTAGGTCGCGCAGCGTCTCTGGCACTTGGGGACGGCCCGGCCCAAAGGCTCGCGTCGCTCCTTTGCGATGTACGCACAACCGCTGCTCCTGGCCATCCACGACATGTGTCTCGATCTTGGCGATGTTGTGGCAGACGTCGTATACCAGACTGAGGTCATCCTTGGCGAGATCCGCTCCCAGAACGTCGGAGAAGGCCTCCCGAACGCGGTGCGTGATGGTCTGTCGGTTAGCCCACGCATAGTTGGCGGCGCACGCCATGGCGGCGAGGTATTGCTTGCCCTCAGGGGAGCTTAGCGGGGCGCAGGCCAGCTCGCGGTCTGGCAGATCGATGTGGTAACGCGAAATGGCCTTTTGCATGGTACGGACGGCGTCGGTGCACACTTGGTGGCCTAGGCCACGCGAGCCGCAATGGATCCATACAGCAACGCATCCCTCGCGCAGGCCGAGGGCCTTGGCAACTTGATCATCGTAGATATCGGTGATCTCGTCGATCTCCAAGAAGTGGTTGCCAGAGCCGAGTGTGCCAACCTGGTCGAGGCCCCGCTCGCAGGCACGCGAGCTCAGAGCTGCCGGGTCGGCCCCCTCCAGCGTGCCGCCATCCTCCGTGTGATCGATGTCTTCTGAACGTCCCCAGCCTCGTGAGACCGCCCATCGCGAGCCTTGCCTGAGCAAGCGCTCCAGCTCTTTCGCGGAAAGAGACCTATCGCGCGAGGAGCCGACGCCAGACGGGACGCTTTGGAAAAGGGCGGCGAGCAATGTGTCGAGCTGGGGGCGGATGGCACTGGCTTCGAGGCCGGTGGCCAAGACACGGACCCCGCAGTTGATATCGTAGCCCACGCCGCCCGGGGAGATGATCCCGTCAGGTAGGGCGGTGGCAGCGACGCCGCCGATGGGAAAGCCGTAGCCTTGGTGCATGTCAGGCATGGCCAGCGAGTGGCCTACGATGCCGGGCAGCGTGGTGGTGTTCAGCAACTGGTCCAGGGATCGGTCTTCGAGCGCGTCGCTGAGGATGCTCTCGCTGGCGTATAGCCTAGCGGGCACGCGCATGTCGGAGCGGAGCGATGTGGGTAGGTCGTAGGTCCATCGGTCTACGCGAACGAGATCGCTTCTGCTGACCATGGTACTTGCCTCCCCATGTCATCACCGGATAAAAGCAGTGCTATACGTCGAACGTAATACGCGCCTCCCATTGATTCCCGTGGGTCTCGACTGACAGGTCGTGGAATGTGGCGGCCTTGATGTCACGGCGAGGCGACCACCCATCTGTGCCGCGCAACGTGGCAGAGATGGACCGATCGCTGGCTTCGACGGCGTAGGCGTTGTACACTTCACGGTGCTTACTGGAGAGGTAAAGCAACTCGTTGAGCCAGTCTACGAGTAGCTGCTCTCTGTCGTCCGCTTCCAGCTCGACCTCTCGCACAATGGCTTGAGCGTCCGGCGATGTCTCTCCACGCATCAGCGAGAACATCCCGCCGGCGGCTCGACGGAGCAGGTCTGCCATGCAAGCGGCGCTGACGCGGATTTGAAGATCCGCTGTGTGCTCTAGCT
>CAYOBT010000127.1:0-7031 GCA_964402205.1 uncultured Anaerolineales bacterium | reverse complement strand
GTTCCCGGGTTTTGATCAGGTCATGGAGCGCCTTGCGCCTGGCGCCATGGTGTGGGGATAGCGAGCAACCGATGGTGCAACGTGTCACGGGACGCACGAAATTGGTAGGGCTCTTTGGCTGGCCTACTGAACACAGCGTATCGCCTGCCATGCAGAACGCTGCCATCGACGCCATGGACTTGGATTGGTGTTATGTCCCGTTGCCCGTGCCCCCGGAGGGCATCCGTCAAGCCGTCTCTGCATTGCGGGCTCCGGTCTCGTTGGGGCCAACGTAACGGTTCCTCACAAACAGGCGGTGCTGCCACTTGTGGACGAGCTTTCCGAGGAGGCCCGCGTGGTGGGGGCGGTGAACACCATCATCCTCCGCGATGGACGTCTCTTTGGACATAACACAGACGTTGCTGGATTCCTGCGAGCTCTGCGCGAGGCGGGTATGGCGGCTAGTGGGCGGGCCGTCGTTCTCGGAGCTGGGGGAGCGGCACGCGCGGTGGTCTGTGCTCTGCGCCAGACCGCGAGCGAGATTCTGATCCTGAACCGAACGGTCGAGCGCGCCAAGTCTCTAGCGGATGAGATGGGTGAAGGACAGGTCTGTCGAGTGTTGGGAGCGACGCTCGAGGCAGGCAGCCTCCAGAGTGCACTTGACGCTGCCTGCTTGCTGGTCAACGCGACGTCGGTGGGTATGTGGCCCTACGTGGACAGTTCGCCTTGGCCCAAGGACGTCGCCTATCCGAGCGAGGTTCCCTTGTTCGATCTGGTGTACAATCCCCAAGAGACGGCGCTCATGCGCATGGCTCGTGAGGCCGGCGCAAGGGCCGAGAACGGTTTGGGTATGCTGGTCCATCAGGGGGCCGAGTCGCTGCGGCTCTGGTCGGGGCGTGAACCGGATGTATGCATCATGAGGACGGCCTGCTTGGAGGCTTTGGAGGGGGACGGCTGATGCTTCGGTTCTTGACGGCGGGAGAATCTCACGGGCCGGCCTTGGTTACCATCGTAGAGGGGCTTCCATCTGGATTGGGCGTGAACGTCGAGGATGTGAACCGGGATCTCGCGCGTCGCCAAGGTGGCTATGGCCGCGGGAAGCGTCAAGCCATCGAGCATGATGCTATCGAGCTGCTCTCGGGTGTGGCCGACGGCGTGACCATTGGTTCCCCGGTGGCGATGCTGATCCGCAACCGCGACTGGGCCAACTGGCGTGACCGTCATGTTCCTCCATGGACGCGACCGCGACCAGGCCACGCTGATCTGGCAGGCAGCACCAAGTATGCCCTTGACGATCTGCGCTTGGTGGCCGAACGGGCTAGCGCACGCGAGACAGCAGCGCGCGTAGCGGCAGGATCGTTGGCCAAGCTGTTGCTGGCCGAGGCAGGCGCCGAGGTGCATGGCTATGTGGTGGCCCTCGGCGATGTGGTCGCCGATCTCGACGGCATCTCCTACGAGGAGCGCGTGGCTGCGGCTGCCGAATGCGATGTTTCCTGCCCAGACGCGGATGCCGCCTCCCAGATGCGAGCGGCTATCGATGCGGCCAAGGCCGATGGTGACTCGCTGGGCGGCGTCGTGGAGGTGGTCGCGACGGGGATGCCAGTGGGCTTGGGGAGCCACGTTCATTGGGATCGCCGCCTGGATGGCAGGTTGGCGCAGGCTGTGATGAGCATCCAGGCGATCAAAGGCGTGGAGATTGGCGGCGGGTTTGCCAATGCGAGCTCGCGAGGAACCGAGGTACACGATGCTTTGTACTGGGACGAGAATCGTGTGGTGAGGCGCACCAACAGAGCGGGCGGCTTGGAGGGTGGCATCACCAACGGCAGTCCGGTAGTGATCCGGGCGGCCATGAAGCCCATCCCCACGACGGTCAAGCCGCAGTCTACGGTGGACCTTGCGACGGCTGAATCGGCCACGACCCAATACCAGCGATCGGATGTGTGCGCGGTCCCCGCTGCCTCTGTGGTCGCAGAATCGATGGTGGCCTTTGTGCTTGCGGATGCTCTCCTGGAACGCTATGGAGGCGATGTCGTGGCCGATCTGGTAGCGAGGGTGCGCCTTGATATCTCCGAGTAGGAACGTCGTCATCACCGGATTCATGGGTACGGGCAAGTCCACGGTGGGCAGGCAGGTGGCGAGTTTGCTCGGTCGTCCGTTCGTGGATATGGACGCGGTGATCGAGGAGCGAGCGAGCAAGCCGATACCTGCCATCTTTGCGTCGGAAGGGGAAGTGCGCTTCCGCGAGATGGAAGCGGATCTCTGCCGCGAGTTGGGGCAACGTGGTGGCCTCGTTATTGCGACGGGCGGCGGTGCGCTGGTCGATCCGGCAAACCGTGCAGCTCTGGCCGACGAAGCGCTGGGGGTCTGCCTTGGATGCCGCGAGGACGTGTTGCTCGAGCGTCTGGGAGGTGGCGAGTCGCGCCCCATGCTGGCGGGGGACGACACGCGGCGACGTAGTCGCGAGCTCTTGCGCAAGCGCAGGCCGGCGTATCAGCAGGTCCCTTTCCACATCGAGACGGCGGGCAGAAGGCCAGAAGAGATCGCCGAGGCGATCGTTGCGCTGGTGCACGGCGAGGCAAGCGCCCAGTGGGTGCACGGAGAGGGGTTCAGCTATCCGGTCTTGGTGGGAACGGGCCTCCGTCACCATCTGGGGGCCCTCATGGCGACGCGCGGGTTCGGTCCACGCGTCGCAGCGGTCAGCAACGAGACCATCGCCCCCTTCTACTTGTCTGAAGTGATGCGCTCGCTGGAGGCCAGCGGCTTTGCGCCTTTCGAGGTATGTCTTGCCGATGGGGAGACGCACAAGACGTTGGACACCGCCGCGCATTTGTACGATGTCTTTGTGGAAAAGGGCCTGGATCGCTCGGGTGCCGTCGTGGCGGTAGGGGGCGGCGTGGTTACCGATACGGCTGGCTTTGCGGCTGCGACGTATATGCGGGGCGTGCCCACGGTGATGGTCCCCACCTCGCTCTTGGGAATGGTGGATGCCAGCGTTGGGGGCAAAGTCGCGGTGGATCGGCCTCAGGGAAAGAACCTGGTCGGGGCATTCCACCAACCGGCGTTTGTGGTGGTGGACATGGAGACTCTGGCGACGCTGCCGGAACTCCAACGCCGTGCCGGTCTGGCTGAGACGATCAAGGCCGGCATCATCGGTGACCCGGAGCTATTCGCGGCGTTTGAGGCCGATGCTGAACTGGATCTGGGTTGGGCAGTTGAGCGTGCCATCGCCGTCAAGATCGCCGTGGTCGAGGAGGACCCAGAGGAGCATGGCGTGCGCGCCACGCTCAACCTGGGGCACACCTTTGGGCATGCCTTTGAGCGGCTCGCCGATTACCGACTTGCTCACGGGCTCGCGGTCAGCATGGGAATGGTGGCCGCTGCCCATCTGGGCGAGATCATGGGGGTATGCGACGCCGACACGCGCTCGCGCATCCAGAGCACGCTGGCAAGGCACGACTTGCCCACCATCTATGACAAAGAGCGTCCTGAGCGCGTGCTCGAGGCGATGCGAAGCGACAAGAAGCGTCGCGGGGGAAGCCTTCGCCTCATCGTGCCAAGAAGCATCGGTGAGGTAACGGTGGAGGGCGGTGTGTCCGACGCGCAGATCCTGGAGGCTTTGGAAAGGACGTGGCAATGACACGAGAGTATCTGGTGCTCCATGGGCCGAACCTGAACCTACTAGGCACGCGTGAGCCTGGCATCTATGGGTCGGATACGCTGGATGACATCAACGAGCGGCTCGTCGCCTGGGGGAGCGAGCACGGGATCAAAGTGCATGTGCTGCAATCAAACCACGAGGGCGTACTGGTGGATGCTATCCAAGAGGCAGCGGGTTGGGCCTCGGGGATTGTGATCAACGCCGGGGCGTTGACGCACTATTCCATTGCCCTACGAGATGCGCTCAAGGCCGTCGATATCCCGTCTGTGGAGGTGCACCTGTCGAACATTCACGCTCGTGAAGCGTTCCGGCACAATTCGGTGCTGGCGCCGGTATGCATGGGGCAGATCGCGGGCTTGGGCTGGCGAGGCTACCAGTTTGCGTTGCAGGCGCTTGAGGGCGCTGTCCTGGATAGCTCTGACGCGAGAGAGGGAGCCGGCTGATGTCAGCCAACTCCCTCGGAGCCTTGCGCTTTCCGTCGGTCTAGCGCCCGTTCTTGTCATCGCTCCTGCGTCGTAGGAAGGGCGGGATGCGCACATCAGAATCGTCGTGCGAGGGCGTTTCCCGAGGCGTCTTGTCGTCGGATACGATGCGCCCTGGCCCCACGTCCGGGAGTCTGCGCAACCCAGTTCGCGTGTCGGTCGCAGCTGGGCCATGTGACGTCGGCTTGGCCACGGCTGGGCGGGAGACATTGGCGTCGGCATCCAGCGCGAATCCGGTGGCGATGACCGTGAGCTGCAGTTTGCCTTGCAGGGCCTCATCAAAGGTGACGCCAAAGATGACATTGGCATCAGGCGCGCAGTGCTCTTGCAGTTGATCCCCCAGATAGTCCAGCTCGTGCGGCGTAAAGTCGGTGCCTGCCTTGACGTTGAAGAGCATGCCTTGGGCCCCAGTAATGCGTACGCCCAGCAAGGGGCTCTGCGTAGCCTGTCGCACAGCGGCAAGCACGCGCTCCTCGCCCGATCCCTTGCCGATGGCCATCAAGGCCGCGCCTCCGTCCTCCATGATGGCGCGCACATCGGCGAAATCCACGTTGATGGTGCCGCCCTCGACGATGATCTCAGAGATACCCTGAATGCCTTGGCGGAGGATATCGTCCGCGTAGGCAAATGCCTCTTTCACGGATGCGCGGATGCCGACGATCTCGAGGAGCCGATCGTTCTCAATGGCGATCATGGTGTCCACGTTTTCGGCCAAGCGCTTGATGCCCTCGGTAGCTAGCGCCTGCCGACGGCTGCCTTCGAAGCCGAAAGGCTTGGTCACGACCGCTACCGTCAATGCATCAAGTTCATTCGCGATCTCAGCGATGACTGGCGAGGCGCCGGTACCGGTTCCGCCACCCATGCCTGCTGTGACAAACACCATATCTGCGCCCTGCAAAACCGCGCGAAGCTCGTCGCGAGCGTGGTCGGCCGCAATCTTTCCCTTTTCCGGGACGCCGCCGGACCCCAAGCCCTGGTGCAGGTCCAGCAAGAGGCGTGTCGGCGCCTTGGACATGGAAAGGGCCTTGGCGTCCGTGTTGGCGGCGATGAACTCGACATCGCTGATGCCGGCCTCGATCATGCGGTTGACGGCATTGCCCCCGCCGCCGCCCACGCCGACGACCTTGATGCAAGCCGGATTCTCATCAATGTTCTGATAGCTAGCCATCGACGCATCCCTCCACAAGAGGTGCCCACGGTCTCAAGCTGGCACGACGCCATCACTCTATCACTGCGCCATGCTAACATACGCCATACGTAGTGTCAACGGTCTGTGAGAAGAATGACGAGCGGTCGGCTTGGTGAGGTGGGCGGTCGAGGGATTGTGCAGACTGCCCATGGTGTCTGAACACTGATTCGGCTAGATTTGGACGTATGCCCGCGCTAGCCTCGATTCGCCGCGAGTTGTTTGAGCCATGGCGGTTGTTATGCTAGAATGGCGGGCATGTATACGGTAGCGTCCAGCTAGTCAGTAAGGAGGCGCACGCCACACGAGCTCCCACATAAGCAAGGACGCTTGGTCTCTAGGATGAGGCATCTGGGTTGGCCGCCCTTCTCGACACATCAACTGCAGATCGCTTTGGTTTGCCAGGCATGGCCGACCATGGCGGACGTCGTGAATGTGTATCAGGAGGAGCAAGACATGAAGGCCAAACTGTGGCCAGTCGTCGCCATCATCCTGGTGGCCGCGATGGTACTATCGGCCTGCTCGGAGCCCACGGCCACGCCCGTTTCCGAGGTAGGGCCGACTGCCGAACCATCGATGAAGGTCGTTGTCGCTTGTGACGCGGCCTGGCCGCCGATGGAGTTCGTGGACGAGAACAAAGAGATCGTGGGATTCGATATCGACCTCATGACAGCCATTGCTGAAGAAATGGGGTTCGAGTTCGAGTTCAAGAACGTGGCATGGGACGGCATCTTCGCGGGCCTCGAGGCCGGCGACTATGACGCCATCATGTCATCCGTGACCATTCGAGACGATCGTCTCGAGAAGTATGACTTTTCCGACCCCTACATCAACGCGGGCCAGATCACGGTCGTCCGTGCGGACGAGACCGAGATCCAGGGACCCGAGGATCTCCCCGGAAAGACGGTAGGCGCCCAGATTGGCACCACGGGCGCGTTTGCCATCCAGGACATCGAGGACACCACGCTCAAGGAATACGATAACATCGACCTGGCGTTGCTTGACCTGGTCAATGGTAACATCGATGCCGTCGTCACAGACACCCCGGTGGCCGCTGACTTTGCGCTGGCCTCGGATCAGTTCCGTGGCAAGCTCAAGATCGTTGGCGAGCCCATGACGGAAGAGTTCTATGGCGTCGTCGTCCGCAAGGGCGAGATGCAGGACTTTATCGCTGCCTTTAACGAGGGCCTGAAAAAGGTCCAGCAGAGCGGCGTCTATGACGAGCTCTATAACAAGTGGATCGGCGGCAGCGACATCGTAGCGCCAGTAAGCGGCGAGACCGCTGGTGAGACGGCGCTAGTGCCCCCAGCCCCTGGTTTCCCGGTAAAGATCGCTGTTCTTGGCCCGCTCAGCGGCGACGTCAAGACCTTTGGCGAATCGACGCGTGATGGAGCTTTGATGGCGTTCGAAGAGGCCGAGGCCGCTGGTTGGGAGATTGAGACCATCATCGGCGACTCCAAGTGCGATGCGCAGGAGGCGGCGCTGGCCGCCAACAAGGTCATCTTTGAGGATGGAGTCAACTATATCATCGGTCCCGTCTGCTCTTCAGCAGCGATTCCCATCAGCGAGATCGCTGAATCTGAGGGCGTGGTGCAGATCTCGGGAACGGCCACGAATCCGGACGTGACTGTGAATGAGGACGGGAGCACCAAGGAGTATGTGTTCCGTGCCTGCTTCCTGGATCCGTTCCAGGGCGAGGTAGTGGCCTCGCTGGCGAAGGAACTAG
>CAYOBT010000126.1:0-7046 GCA_964402205.1 uncultured Anaerolineales bacterium | reverse complement strand
CCGCATCGCTGATCTGCCTGCTGTTTCTCCTCGTACGCGACAAGCTCACCCTGGTGATCAGCCTGACTGCAGCCGCGCTGGCCATCGGGCTGCGGCCCATCGTGGGCGGCACGTGGAACGTCCTACTGGCCACCATCGTAGCAGGCGCTGGAGGTGTTTGGTGGAAGATGCGGCACTCTGGGTGATCTTGGGACTTGCCGGCGCCACGTTTGCCCTGCGCTACGTGCCCTTTGCCACGTTGGCCAGGCTGTCCCTACCCGCCTGGCTGGAAGAGTGGCTCCGCCTCGTGCCGGGAGCCGTGCTAGCCGCCATGCTAGCGCAGACCCTGCTCCTACCCGAGGGCGAATGGCTGCTACCCTGGCAGAATGCTCATCTGCTGGCCGCCATACCAGCTATCCTCGTCGCCTGGCGAACGCGCAGCGTCGTCGCGACCATGGCTGTCGGCGTCGGGGGCTTTGCGCTACTCAACCTAGTCGTCTCCGCCTAGAGACCACCGGCACCTCAAGGCGAGGGAGCAGCCTGCGTTGCCCAGGGCGTCGGTGTATGCGTCGGCGTAGGAGCAGGCGGCGCAGGCATCTCCGCGTCCTGCACGAGCCACACCGCCTGATCGGCCTCGCATGCCACGTAAACGAGGTCCGATTCCACGTCGACAGCCAACGCCGTCAGAGGGCCAGCAAACGACAGCTCGGTCACGAGCCCCATCGTCCTCGTGTCATAGGCACGAAGCAGCCCATCGTCCGCCGGGTTCATGGGCGTCCCTTGCCCCAAGCCCACCCACAAGTGGTGCGTGCCAGGGTTCAGCGCCAAGGCGGTAGGCCGACGCAAGAGCGAAAGGCAAAGCGCCTCCGCTCCAGCCACCGGATCCCAGACCTGAACGCCATAGGTCCCCATGCGCTGGTACGTACTAAAGAAGCGATCGGCCTCGGCATCATAGAGGAGGTCCACGATGCTCAGGCGTCCAGGACCGCCCGGCAGGGCGCCATCTGGGCCCAGCCGATAGGTGATAAGCCCATGGTTTGAGCCTGGCACGCCATTGCTAGCCACAAGGTAGGTCATGTCTCGACGGACATCAACAGCCAGACCCTCCGGCCAGACCGAGGAGCCCATGGGCGAAGTCACCGCCACGGTGTGCGTCAAGCCGGTGGCGGGATTCAAAGCGATGTGTCCCGCATAAAGGAGCCCATGCTCCTGATGCCAGTGAAGGAGCCGCGGATCTGCGCCCGCATCGAATCGAGCCAGCTCCGTGCCATCAGAGCCATAGAGCGCCAAGGTACCGGTGGCCGAAGAGAGGACGGCCAGTTCACCGGTCTCTGGCAGCCAAACGATCTCAGCAGGATGTGGTGCCGTATCCCACCGGGCACTCACACCATCCTGATCCAGCCACACGATCTCGTCACTGCTGCTCAGGGCAGCGACGACACCCGTATCGGCTGCGGCCAAGTCCGAGATGCGCGCTGACAGAGGAATGGGAGCCAGACTACCACCGCTAGCCGTATCAACGCGAGCCACCTGATCCGACTCTGCGCAGGCCACGTAGAGAACTCCCGACGACAATGCCAGTGCGACTGGCCGGCGGCCGACGCGAAACGTGGCGAGGGTGTCCAGGTCGGCCCGCGAAAGCACCCTCACCATATGGTCCGTCCCAAGCGCGACATAGATGCGCTCAGCGTCTGCATCTGCCAGCACGGCACGCGGGGCACTTGGGAGCTCGACCTCGTCAAGGACCGACAGATCGTCCGAGGCCAACACGAGAAGGCCGTGCGTGTTGGTGCCGCCATCGTAGACGCCCACATAGAGTCGATCGCCCGCAGGATCGTAGGCCAGAGTACGCCAGATTCCCATCTCAGCCATGGTCGTCTCGCCGCCAACGCTGCGATCGACGAGATGCACGCGGCCGTAGGTCACGGCGGCCATCTGCTTCGGATCTGCGGGATTCGCCAACACACGGAGGACCGGTGCCGACTCGGTGAGGGCAATCGCCGTCTTCTCAAGCCCATCGTCCGCACCTAGTCCCAGCAGGTGGCCGTCGCCGGTGCCTACCCAGAGCGTGTCATCGACTAGCGCCAGGCTCGAGCTGCCAACCGGCACAGCCCAGCGATCTGCGATGGCGGCGTCCTGGAGCACGGCGACCTGCGCCTCTTCTGCGTCCAGTACATAGACGCGTCCGCGAGACGGCTCGGCTAAAAGAGAAGCGGGACGTGACCCGACGGCCACCACCATCGTCACACGGCCCTCCTGCAGAACCGAAACATTGCCAGTACCGCTGTTCGCCACATAGATGCGATCACCGGCGACAGCTAGGTCCTGAGGCGACCGGCCCTGCCCTGGCAGCCCAAAGAGCGCTACCGACCCTAGAGTGTGGGGCACAGACGGAGATGGCACGGCGCTAAGGCTAGCCGCTGCCATGGGCGAAGCGCTAGGAAGCGAGCTCGGCGTCGGCGGCGCGCTGCTCGGGCTCAGTTCGGCTGAAGCCGTCAGCAAAGGGATCGGTGTGGTCGACACACATGCCACGGCGAGCCCCATGACGATCAGCAGCGCAATGATCACGCCCAGGCTACGGGTGGGTGTCACAGATCACCTTCTCCTGCCAAAGGTCCAAGCTTGTCCAGCAACTCGCGCATGGCCTCGACAGAACCGCCGGTGATGGGATTGGGCGGCAGGAACGGGCAAGCTTTCTGACTTCGCGTGCTGATCTCGAACGTGCCAATCTGTCTGCCGAGATCCACGATCTCTGTCTTGTCGAGACCGATCAAGGGACGTAGCACCGGCAGCTCGATGCCGAGCGAAACCGCTCGCAAGTTAGGCAATGTCTGGCTTGCCACCTGTCCCAGCGAATCGCCGATGACGATAGCGTCGGCACCCACCTTCTCAGCCAGCGCCTCGGCACGGCGCAGCATGAGATGCTTGCAGATCACACACGTCCAACGCTCCTCGCGCATCTCCCGAAGAGCTCTCAAGGCGGGAGCGATCACCTCACGATGCTCAAGGATCGTTGGCCGCAGCTCCCAGCCATAGGCATAGCGACGCAGCTGGTCAACGTTGGCGAGCGTCTTGACCGTCTCGCTCTCGCTCTGCGAAAGATGCAAAGGCACCACGCCACAGCCACGCTTCATCATGAGCCATGCCGCCACGGGCGAATCGATCCCGCCCGAAAGCAGCGCCACCACTCGCCCCTCGGTACCCAACGGAAGCCCCCCCGGACCATCCAGGACCCTGCCGTAGATCAGCGCACGGTCACGCTGGACCTCCACGCCGATGGTCACATCGGCGTCGCGGCTCAGATCGACATCGCCCTGCGTCGCTTGGTAGATGGCTTCGCCAACGATGCGGTTGATCTCTGGCGAGATGTGGGGAAAGCTCTTGTCGGCGCGACGGGCTTGCACGCGATAGGAGACGCCATCTCGCACGCCTGCCTCCGTAGCCTCCTCCACACCCGCTGACGCGATAGCATCGATATCTCGCGCCACCGTAACGACGGGCGACAGAGACACGACCCCGAACACGCGCTGCAGGGGTCCAAGCGCCTCGGCGACGTGCTCGGTCTCCACATAAACGCGCTGCCCTCGTGACGTGACCGTGCCCTCCAGATCGTGAGCGCGGAGACAAGCGCGAACATTGCGACGGAGAGCCCGCAGAAAAAGCGGGCGATTCCGTCCCTTGAGCGCGATCTCGCCGTAGCGAAGCAGAACGAGTCCCACGGTCTTACCTCCCACAGGCAGCTAGCACGGTGTTCCGCAAGACAAACCAAGGCGAGCCGACGCGCATCGGCTCGCCTTGTGGACTAGAGTGCCTGAATTACGATGCTAGGCTGCAGCTCTCGCGCGCCGGAAGATCGAGCCCCACTCGTCCCTTTCCCAAACCACCAGCAATGGAACGGCGAAGAACAGCGACGAGAAGGTACCCATCACCATACCGACGAGCATTGTAACCATAAAGTTCCGCGTGGTAGCCCCGCCGAACAGAATGATGGCAACCATCACAAAGATCGCGTTGAGCTGTGTCGTCAGAGAGCGATGCAGGGTTTCCAGGAGACTACGGTTCACGATTGTCTCATAGTCCTCGCCTCGACGTCTCGGGATATTCTCGCGGATGCGGTCAAAGACGACGATCACATCCTGCAAAGAGAACCCTATGACCGTCAACACCGCCGTCAGGATCAGCGCATCGACTTCCCACCCAAACAGCACGCCCATCAGGCTAGCGAATCCTAGCAGAAAGAGCACGTCATGGAGCATCTTGGCGATGGCGCACACGCCGTAGCGTAAAGAGTTCGGCACGCGGCGGAACGCAAAGGCGATAAAGGCCAGGATGGCAACGGAAGCCGCCAGCAGCGCCACGAGCGCCGTACGCGTCGTCTCACGACCGATGCTCGGCCCGACGCTCTCAAAGCGCCGTTCCGTCACTGGCCCATAGGTCTCTCGCAGTTCCTCGAGCAGGGCCTCCTTCTGGGCCACACCGATCTCTTTGGTGCGGATCACCACCTGCTCGTCATCGCCTATCGTCTGAGCCGAAACGTCATCGAGGCCAGCCTCCTGCAACGTGGCCCGCAGATCCTCTAGAGCGACGGGGCGCTCGAATGCCACCTCGAGCAAGGCTCCCCCCGTGAAATCGATGCTCACCCGCACGGGCGACCCCGTGGCGATCACCGAGTAGATCATCGAAAGCAGACCCGTCACGATCAAAACAGCAGAGATCGCGAAATAGAGACGACGCTTCTCGACCAGAGCGAACATCATACCTCCCGCTCTCCGCTAGACGCCCAAGAGCCACTTGATCTGACGCAGCTTTTCGCCGGTCAACTCAAAGGCCGCGTGTACAAAAGTCCGCGTCACGAGCACGGCCGTGAACATGTTCACACCAACACCGACAGCCAACGTCAGGGCGAACCCCTTGACCATGCTCGCGCCAAAGCTGTTTCCGAACACCCACAGGATCAGGCACGTGATCCATGTGGAGATCCCCGAGTCAAGAATGGGCGCCCATGCCCGCCCAAAGCCTGCCCTGATGGCAGACTGGAGCGTCCGCCCCGCTCGCAGCTCCTCACGCATGCGTTCAAAGATGAGCACGTTGGCATCCACGGCCATACCCACGGAAAGCAGGAATCCCGCGATGCCGGGCAACGTAAGGGTGATAGGCACCAACTTGTAGAGCGCCAGGTTCAGAAGCGCATAGATGATGAGGGCCAGATCGGCGAGAAAACCTGGAAGCCGATAGTAGAGGAGCATAAAGAGAAGCACCGCTACCAGACCGATGGCCCCCGCGCGAACGCTCTTCTGCACCGAGTCCTGCCCCAAGCTGGGGCCGACCGCGCGAGTATCTAGAATCCGCAGAGGCACCGGCAAAGCGCCGTACTGGAGCTGCAAGACGATGGCACGAGCTTCCTCCAAGCCAAACTGCCCCTCAATCTGCCCTCGGCCATCTGGGATCGTCGTCGAGATGCGAGGGCAGGAGATCACCTGCTTATCGAGCACGATGGCCAGGAACCGACCGATGTTGGCGGCCGTGTGCTCGGCAAAGATCTGGGCGCCCTTACTATCGAGCTCGAACGCGATGATGGGCCGACCGGCCTGATCAAAGGCCACGCTAGCGGTGCGGAGATTGGCCCCCGTCAGCACGGTGTGGTAGACGGTGGCCGTCTCGTCACCGGATTCTGCCCCCTCGGCCGTCTCGACATCGGTGCGCACGATGGTGCCAGGCTCCATCCACTCGGAACCCACGTCGACCCACTCCATCAGAGCCGTCTCGCGCAGTGTCTCGACCGCCGCCTCGGGATCCTCGATGCCCGGTAGCTCGACGAGGATGCGCCGCGCCCCAACCCTTTGAACGACTGGCTCGGTTACGCCCAAGCCGTTCACGCGATTCTCGACCACCTTGGCGGTGGCCTCCATGGCGTCGGCGGACACCTCTTGGTCCTCCGCAAGATCGGCCTCCAGAAGCACCTGCATCCCGCCCTGCAGGTCCAGCCCTTGATGGATGCGGATATCTCGCTCCCAGTCGCCAATCCGAATGCCGGGGTTGCCTGGCAGGGCAACCCAAATGGCAAAGGCGACCAGAACGGCGATCACGGCCAAGAGGCGTATGTCGCGCGGTTGCATCGCGTGTGTCTCCTCGTGCGCGTAGCGCTGGCAGAACAGAGATGAGCGGACCAGCCGTCAACAGACTCGAAGCTCGATTATATCGCGAGGCAAGGCGGGGTCAAACAAGGGAATCGCCGACAGATAGGTCACGCTGGGCTGAGCCCCAAACGATCGAGAGCACGTATCACGACGCTGGCGACACCTTCGCGTGTTCGATCATCGGTGTCCACGACCAGATCGGCGTGAGCCCTCGCGTGTTCCAACCGCTGCAACTGGGCCTCGTACAAGAAGCGCTTCAAAGGAGGCTGCCGTCTCGCCCTGACCACGGGCAAGCTCGCGGAAAGATACACCAGCGCCTCCGGGCACGTGAGCAGTTGCCACATCTGAGGCACATGCGAGTGCTCCTGACCACACTGCACGGCATCATAGCCGGCTTTGCGAAGGCGTCGCACCAAGGTCGTCTTCCCGGCAGCGCAGACCCCCACCACAGCGATACGCCCCGGTTCAGGATCCGGTATTGTGCGCCCTAGCACCTTTGCCATGGTTGCTCCGTTCGGGCGAAACCGCTCTGCTCAAGAGGCAAGCAGGACGTCCACAGGCACGGAAAGGCTCACGCGACGAACACCAAACGCGATGGGCGGCGACAGCACAGCGAGTGTCATGACGCTCATATCGTCTCGGGGCCGGCGTTCATCTGCCTCGAGGGCACGCATGAGAAGGAGATCCGCGAGCTCTTGCGCCGATGGCCCGTGAGCGCACTCGGCAGCCGTGAGCGATAGAAGGTCGAGGCCCTCGGAAGAAGCGTGGCCAGCCTCCATCACGCCATCGGTGTAGGCCACGATGTAAGTACCCGCATCCAAGGGCACCTCCACGATGCTAGGCTTCGTGCGCGCATAGATCCCCAACACCTGACTAGGGCCCTGCAGCGCGTGCGCCTCACCATCCTGGTAGAGGATACACGGGCAGTGA
>CAYOBT010000125.1:0-7053 GCA_964402205.1 uncultured Anaerolineales bacterium | reverse complement strand
GGAGAGTACCCTCTCCTCTTGATGCGCGGCACAGACATACCAACCATCGAGGAAACAATGCTCGAACTAGCCATCGAGGCTTCGCAGGTCGCCAGTCGCGAGCTACTGCGGCTCTTTCGACGGCCCATGGACATCTCTTCCAAGGGCCTCCGGGATATCCAGACAGAGGCAGACTTGGCCGCCGAGAACGCCGTCGTCGATCTGCTTCGCCAGCGTACCCCGGAAGCGGCCATCATCACCGAAGAGGACCCGCGCACACCTAGGGTCGAGCCGGAACAGCTAGCGTGGTATATCGATCCCCTAGATGGCACCACCAACTATGCCAGGGGATTGCCCGGGTTCTCTGTGTCCATTGCCGCTGCGCGGAATGGCATCCCCCAATGCGCCGTCGTCTATGACCCACTGCTCGCACTCACCTTCTCCGCAGAACGCGGTCAGGGCGCATTCCTCAATGGCGAACGTCTGCGGGTCAGCCCCACAGAGCGCCTTCAGGACGCTCTCGTCCTATTGGACTGGCCCCGCGAACCTTTACCACGCCAAGCCATGGCCGACATGCTGCGCAGCATCGCCCCCGACGTGGACGCAGTCCGCTCCAGAGGCAGCGCCGCCTTTGGCATGTGCGCCGTCGCCGCCGGCTGGGCTGACGCCTATTTCCAGCTCACGCTGCAGCCTTGGGATGTCGCAGCGGGGTCACTCATCGCAGAGGAAGCGGGGGGCAAGGTAACCGATCTCGCCGGCCAAGCTAGCGCCCTCACGAAACCGGACTGGCTCGTGAGCAACGGCCGGCTGCACGAGGCGGTGCTTGCCTACAGCCCTCGATTTGCCGCCAGCCCATAGCATCCGCGATGCGCACGCACTCGGCAGCTGGCCGCTCCCCATACGCACAAGAAGATCGCTAAAGCGAGACCTTGTCCTTGGGCAGATATGGCCACTTGATAAAGACGAGCTTCAGATCCCGCGTGCCGGCGTTACGGACAGCGTGGCAGTCTTCGGGCTCCATCCGCAGTGCCGTACCTTGCTCGGCCACGATCTCCTCATCGTTCACCTGGAACGTCGCTTTGCCCTGCAACACATAGAAGGTCTCTTCGACCTGTTCATGATAGTGGCCGGCCAGATCCTCCCCCGGCTTGAGCAGGATCACGCCCCAGTCCAGGTTGGGACCTCGCATGAGGTACTTGACCCCACTATCACCGCCACGATACGCAAGGTCCGCCTCGTTGGCACGCTGCACGGGTACCTCCTAGAGAGCACTCTCGAGTATGCGAAGCACGTCGTTCCCATCGAGGCGACGAGGGTTGTGCTTGAGCGAACCAGATGGCAACGAGGCCTCCACGATTGCGTCGAGATCCTCATCCCTAACGCCTAGAGGCCGCAAATGCTCTGGGATGTCGATATCGCGCAGCAAAGCTCGAACGTGTCTCACCGCCGCGTGCCGGAGCTCCATGTCCGACGCCCCTGCTGGCAGAGCGCCCAGCAACTCGGCGACGCGGGCATACTTGGGTGTCACGGGAAGATTGTATTCCATCGCATACGGTAACAGCAAGCCACAGATCATCCCATGAGAAAGGTCAAAGGTAACCCCCAGCGGATGCGCCATGCCGTGCACCGCCCCGAGACGTGCGTTGGCCATCGCCATACCCGCCAAGAGGCTCCCATAGGCCATGTCCTCGCGCGCCTGAAGATCGTCTCCCGACGCGTACGCGCGAGGCAAGGATCTACCGATGAGCCCAATAGCCTGCTCCGCCAGAGCATCCGTCAGAGGCGTGGCACCGATGGACGTGTAGGCCTCGATCGCCTGACACAGCGCATCGCTGCCCGAACTGGCGGTCACTCCCGGAGGCATGTCGGCCGTAAGCTCAGGATCGACCAGCGCCCACTGCGGGAACCAGCGATCATCGCGAATTGAGTGCTTGATCCTTGCTTCGCTGTCGATCAGGACAGCGTTCTTGGTGACTTCCGCGCCCGTGCCGGCTGTTGTCGGAATCGCGACGAACGGCAGCGATGGACCATCGACGTCCCGTCCGGCGAAATACTCGGCCGGGGTGCCTTCCAACAGTGCTAGGCCAGCTACTGCTTTGGCTAGATCCATGGCGCTCCCGCCACCAAGGCCCACGATGACGTCACAGTTGCCGACGCGGGCGAGGCTACACGCCTCGTGCACCATGTGCAGATCAGGCTCGCCCCCGGCCCGGACATAGAGTTCCACCTCGACGCCGTATCCCGCGGCGAGCGAGACGGCCCGATCGACAAGACCACAACGCACAGCCTGCTGTCCGCAAACCAACAGAGCTCGCCGTCCGCAAGATGCGAGAATCTCTCCGAAGCTCTCAAAGGCTCCCCTGCCCGTGCAGACCCGCGTCGGCAGGTAGAACGTGTCCATCCTCAGAGCACCTCCTCGGATCAGAGCTCAGTCAGCACCGATATGACGCCATCGTCCAACAGCAACTCGTCGCGGGCGACTTGGGACTCACCATACACGCCGAGATCGACCGACGGTGCCTCGTACTCGAGAAAACGCGCCAGGATCCGCGCTCGCTCTCCCACCAACGCGACGGCGTCAGCCCCAACATCCTCAAAGAAACGAAGGTAGAGGCTCTCTTGGTGAGGCCTCGTCCACCAAGACCCAATGATGACCCCATCGCGCCAGATGGTTCCGCCCGGCTCGCCAGCGCGATCGACCACTCGATCGCGGTCGTCATGATCCAGAAAGCGCCTCGTATCACCATATGCGGCCGGATAGCTATCGTGGGGAGGGAGCAGAGCAACGTTGCCTGAGTCGAGAGGCATGTCGCCCATCTCTTCCAGATGCTCACGGCACACCACATAGTCACCGCGACATCCCCTTATCTCAAGGTGCCACAGCCGATCCTGCAACCCTAGCAGCAAGCCCGCCATCTGGCTGCGAGGGATGCTGCCGAACCAGAAAACGATGTCGCCGAGCGTGACGGGGCCGTAGGCTCGAATGTAGGCTAGCACGGCCCGTTCCGCCGCCTGCTCCCACGAGAGCGGTGCCAGCTGCAGGTGCGGCAACCAGGACGAGAGGGCCGCATACCGGTACTGCTCGCTGCGCCAGCCACCCTTGCTTCCCGCCCGCACGACCAGACCTCTCGCCTCCATCGCCGGGATGAGTCGGTGGCCCAAACGCAAGTCGGTCCCGCTTGTGCGAGATCCGGCGCAGGCGGGGGCTAGGATCTCGTCAAGCTCGCGGATCGTCAGCGGTCCGCTCGTGCTGAGGATCTCAAGAACGCGCTGCTCGAGCGTCTCGCATGCGTCAGAGCCATAAGTGGCATCTCCGCCCACAACCTCGAGAACCTCCTCGCTGACGGCCGACAACCCATTGCGGAACTCGCTTTGCACCAGTTGCTGATACACGGCCAGATCCGTCACTGGCACCAGGAAGAGCTTCCCGCGCATCCCACGAATCGTCGCCAGGCTGCGCTCTTCGAGGATGGCTCCATCGAGATGCCTACGACGAAAGCCGGCCACCCGCGCCCACAAAGACATGTAGGCGCTCGCGGCCGGTATAGCTCGAATCGGCCCTACCCGCTCAATGACACGCGGCAGGTCTTTGCTCTTGGCGGGTGAGGCCAGGTGTTGCTTCCGAAAGCGGTAGCGGTTGACCCTGTCCTTCCCAAAGCGGAACGGCATAGCTCTCCGTGACTACCTCACGTGCGATCTGGCGTCTCCTCCTAGATTATAGCACAGACTGCGCCCCAAGCCGTGAACGTCTACGCGAACCGCAGCCGCATCGTGCCGTCATCTTCCGCGTGGTACTCGCCGTACACCAGATCCTGGTGCCCTTCATTGAGCACCAAAGGCAGCAGCAACGGCAAGTCGTCAACCATCTCGTCCCAGGGAAGGGAGCCGATGTCACACCAGACGGGATCGCCCTCTCGACTGGCCCAAACGTCGCGGGACGCCGCCTCGCCGACGTACACGAGGATCAAGACACCGGGCTCCTCGCAACCGGCCGAGATATGGATCACCCCACGGAGAGAAAGGCTGGACGGCCTCACCCCCGCCTCTTCCCATAGCTCGCGGCGAGCGCATTCCAAGGCCGTCTCCCCGGGCTCGACGTGGCCACCGATTCCGTTCAGCCGGCCAGCCCACAACCGTTTGGTTGACGCCCCTCGCAGTAGCAGCAGACAGCCGGCGTGACGGATAAAGCAGAGCGTGCGCGGGATGACCACATGACGGCCTCGCCCGTCTGTGCCTTGGTCGCGCCAAAGCATGCTACGATTCGCCCATGAGAGCCGAGCGATGCAGCCGGGAGTAGATGGCATCAGAGGGCGTGAGATCGCTCTGGATGAGGCTTACGCCGCGAACCGGCAAGGCGAGACCGCGCGTCAGGTCCAAGACGCTCTCGCTTGCTAGGGCAGCGACCTGAGATCTCGACGCATTTCGGCGCACGCGCCCCAGCGTGAGGTGCGCCTTGTAGGGACGCGTCTCTCGCTCGAACCCAAGCCTCGCAAGCGCATCCTCCAGGCTCTCGACCAAAGCTCTGAGACGCCCCCGCGAGTCCTGGACGCCCACCCAGAACACCCGTGCTCTTTGAGGATTGGGAAAGCAGCCAAGATCACCCAGAGCGAGGTCGAATCGTGCACGGGAAGCAACCACGCGATCTAGCGCTCGGCTTAGCGCAGGCACCTGTTCAGCGTCAATGTCCCCCAAAAACCTGAGCGTGAGATGGATGCTCTGGGGCGAAACCCACCGAACAAGCTCCCCGCCCTCTTCTGCCTCGAGGCGAGCAATGCACTCGCCTAGCGCCCGCCGCACTCTTGGGTCCAGCTCCACAGCAACAAACGATCGGATGTTAGGCATGTCGCTCTCCCGCCCCCTCGACCAGCTCCAAGAGCCGAGCAGCGTTCCCCCCTAGGAATCCTTCCCACTGGGACACGTCGGGCCGCATCGCGGCCAGGTAGCGCCGCGCGGTCAGCAGCGGGTAATCGCTTCCGAACAGGATCTTGTCTGGCATCCATCGCAGGGCATCTTGGTAGAGCTCCTTGTCGTACAGGAGCGGCCCAGCTGCCGTGTCATAGTAGACGTTGGCACAAGCTCGTCTCACCTCTGGCATATGTTCATAGAGCAACAGGCCGCCTCCCCAGTGGGCCAGGACAAGAGTATTCGCGGGATGAGCGGACGCCAGTTCGAGCGCTTCACGAGGGCCCTGCCAGCCCTTGCCCGCATAGTCGTGGCCCACCGGCTCACTCACGTGCAACAGCACGGGAGCGCGGTGCTCCAACGCGAGTTCCATGAGGGGGGCCAGCGTGTGTTCGTCGTTGAGCGCAAAACCCTGACCATCAGGGATCAACTCCCCCAGGCCGAGAGCCCCGGCCTCCAAGGCCTCCCGCGCTACGGAGATGCCCGCCGGGTCCTGTGGATTCGTCAGGGCGAAAGGCAGGATCGCTCCAGGGTAGCGCTTCCAAGCATCCAGCACATAGTCGTTACAGGCGCGACACAGCCCAACATCCAGGAACGGGAATCCAAACGCTACCGAGGCCGCGATGCCCTGGTCGGCCATATGCGCCACCAGGTCTTCAGCCGTTGCAAGCCGCGCCTTGGGACGAGCATAGAGCCTTGAGAACCAAGGTTCGCGCTTGCAGAGTCCCTCCCGACTCGCGATGAGATCGGGCGGCAGGATGTGCGTGTGAAAATCGATGATGAGCAAGGTCCCCTCTCAAGACAAGATAACCCATGCCGCTATCATTCTTGCCACGCCAGGCGGTCCTGTCAACCGGCGCTCAAGCTTCGAGTCTGGACAAACCTTCTTGGCGCGGCTATAGTCGAACCATGAGAGCCCATCTGATCGTCAACCCAGTCGCCGGCACCCACTATACCGATGATCTAGTCGACGCTGTGGCACGCTATCTGGCCGAGCATGACTGGAGCGTTGCTATCCGCAGGACGCTAGGCCCCGGCGATGGCATCACCTACGCCCGCGAGGCCGCTTCCTCCGGCATCGATGTCGCCATCGCCATGGGAGGCGATGGGACTCTCGGCGAGGTTGCCTCGGGGCTCGCGCACACTGACTGCGCTCTCGGCCTTGTTCCCATGGGTACGGGGAACGTCTGGGCGCACATGGTCGGCATCCCCACCTGGTCCGTACGAAACAAGAACGCTGTGCTAGAGGCAGCCCGTATCCTCATCGAGGGCCAAGCGCGTCAAGTCGATCTGGGCCAATCCGGAGATCGCCACTTTATGCTCTGGAGCGGGATAGGCTTTGACGCCGAAGTCATCCAGGAAGTAGAGCGCCATCGGACGCTTCGCCGGAGCGTGGGCAACCTAGCCGATCTCGTGGCTGCCTTTGTGGTCGGAGCCAGCCTACGTGGCACACGCACGACCGTCGTCCTTGACGGCAAAGCCATGCGCCAGCGCCTGGTCTTTGCGCTAGTCTGCAATGCACAGCTCTATGGGCGAGCATTCCGCGTCGCGCGCCAGGCCAGGCTCGACGATGGCGTGTTGGATGTGTTCATCTTCAAGGGAGGGAGCATGTTGGATGCCCTGCGGCACGCGGCATCCGTGCTCGTGAACCTGCACGCCAAGGACCCCAAGATCGAGTACCACCGAGCCCGTCAGGTGGAGATTCACAGCGAGCAGCCGTTGCCGCTGCATCTCGATGGCGATCCCGTGGGCACCACGCCGGCAGAGATCTCTGTTGCCCATCGAGCCATCTCTGTGATCTTTCCCAAGACGGCTCCTGCCTCGCTGTTTGAGAGCGCCGAGCAAGAGCCTGAGGAGAGCTCCTTGATGGATCGCCTCCTCGGGAGACATCGCCAGGAGCGAACTCATGACGTGGAGCTGACGTGACCTCGAGATCGCTGTGGTTGACACCACATGACGTCGGTGGTATAGTCTGGATCGTTCGGCCGAGGTGGCGGAACCGGCAGACGCGCCGCGTTCAGGGCGCGGTGGATATTAGATCCATGAGGGTTCAAATCCCTCCCTCGGCATACAGCGCCCCACGTGCACTCGCACCTGGGGCGCTTGCTGTGCGGCACCGCTAGAATTGGGGAAGCCAAGCCTCGTGCCTCGGAAAGCTGCCAGCAAACCGCA
>CAYOBT010000124.1:0-7060 GCA_964402205.1 uncultured Anaerolineales bacterium | reverse complement strand
GCTCGACGGCCAGCGCCCTGGCAATGCAGAGCCGCTGCTGCTGTCCGCCCGATAGCGACATGGCCGATCGATTCAAGTCATCCTTGACCTCGTCCCATAGCGCCGCGTCACGCAGCGAAGTCTCCACGATCTCAGAGAGCTTGCCCTTGTCGCGGACGCCGTTGACGCGCGGCCCGTAGGCCACGTTGTCATAGATCGACTTGGGGAAAGGATTGGGCTTCTGGAAGACCATGCCCACTAGTCTGCGCAACTCGACGACATCGCGCTCATAGATGCTGCGACCACCCATGAGGATCTCCCCCTCGACTCGCGTGCCAGGGATGAGATCATTCATGCGGTTGAACGTCCGCAAGAAGCTGCTCTTGCCGCAGCCCGATGGTCCGATGATAGCGGTCACACGTCTGGCAGCGATGGCAATGGACACATCCTTCAGGGCTTGAAACCCGTCATAGTAGAGATCATAGCCTCGCGTTTCCAACATGATCTCGGGAGCACCTTCGTGATCAGACATTTCCCATCATCCGTTTCATATACCTCCGCGACATGATGTTGATCGTCGCGTTGATAACCACAATCACCAAGACCAGGATGGCTCCCGTCCCCATCGAGCGGTCAAAGGCCCTGGTATCCATGGCCAGGTAGTAGACATGAAGGGCCATGGTGCGGCCGCCCTCCAGGAGCGATGTCGGCACCGATGCGCTGCCACCCAGCGTCACATAGAAGACGGCCGTTTCGCTGATCACGCGCCCGACGCCCAGCACGACGCCCGTGATGATGCCTGGCCCCGCGGCTGGCAAGACGACTTGCCAGATCGTCTGCCATTTGGTGGCGCCCAGGGCCAAGCTGCCCTCGCGATAGGAGCGTGGCACGGCCTTGAGGGCCTCTTCGGTGGTGCGAATGATGACGGGAAGAATGAGGCTCGCTCCTGCCAATGCAGCGGCCATCAACGAAAAGCCGAACTGCATGGCCACGACGAATAGGGCATAGCCAAAGAGGCCAAAGACGATGGAAGGCACACCGGCCAGCGTCTCCACGCCGAACCGCGCCACGATTACGAGCCACCTCACAAAGCGTGACCGCGATTCCATCTCACCAGCGTACTCGACGAGGTAGATGCCCGCGCCAACGCCCAGGGGCGTGGCGATGGCAAGTGTCAGGCCCACCAAGTAGAGTGTCGTCACGATGGTGGTCGAGATACCGCCCTCGCCCGCCAGCCCTCCTCTGGGCGGCGTGGTGAGAAACTCCCAGTTGATGACGCTGCCGCCGCTCCACAGAACATAGCCTACAACCGCCACGAGGACCACGACCCCAACCAACCCGGCCAGCCACATCAGGCCAAAGGCGACGTTCTGCACAAAACGACGACGCCGCAGATGGGTGGCCGCGTGCTCGTCCCTCGGCGTTTCGGCGCTTTCCGCGCCAACTCGAGATCGCATGGCGAATAGACGCTCCATCATGCTGCCCTCTCTTTCAGCAGCAGGCGTGCCACGCTGTTCACCAGCATGATCAACACGAACAGCACCACGCCCGTGGCAAAGAGAGCGTGCTCCTGAAGACCCGTAGCATAGCTGATCTCCACCGCTATGTTGCCTGTGAGCGTCCTAGCCTGCCGCAAAAAGATGGTCAGCGGGTTGGCGTTCAGAGGCGAGGGCACGATCACCGAATTGCCAATGACCATGATCATCGCCATGGTCTCGCCCAGCGCGCGGCCGATGCCCAAGATGACGGCCGCTGTAATGCCAGAGCGCGCCGCTGGAAGGATCACGCCCCAGATCGTCTGCCACTTGGTGGCCCCTAGCGCCAGAGAGCCCTCTTTGTGCTCGCGTCGTACCGATCGGATAGCATCCTCGCTCACGCTGGTGACGGTCGGCAGAATCATCACCGCCAGAACGATGGACGCGGAAAGCAGATTGTAACCCGTGTTGCCAGGGACTTTGAACGTCGTCCGGACCCAGGGAACCAGCACAATCATGCCAAACAGGCCATAGATCACCGAGGGAATCCCCGCCAGCAACTCGACGGCCGGGCGCACGATCTCTCGCATCCAGTTGGGCGCAACCTCTGCCAGAAACACGGCGGATCCCAGCGAGACGGGGACGCCCAAGAGGATTGCCCCTAGCGTTACCATCACCGAGCCGGCGATCATGGGCCAGATGCCAAGCATGCCCTGTTGGGGCCTCCAGACGCGCCCGAACAGCAGCTCGGTCACCCCCACCTCACTGAACGCAGGCAGCCCCTCGCGCAGGATGAACAATCCAATCAAAAATACCACGATCAACGACACCAACGCGCAGGCTAGCAAGACGTATCTAGCGCTCCGATCTACCGCAAAGCGCAGCATACTCGCCCCCCAGAACATACCAATGAGGGGTCGCGGGGATTGACCGCGCGACCCCTCCCATACCTCACAACTAGTTGGCTGCGATATAGCCCTCGTCAACGACGATCTCCTGCGCCGCCTCGCTCTGGATCCAATCCAGCCATGCCTTCACCACGCCCTCCGGGGCACCGATGGTGACCATGTTCAGCGGACGGAAGACCGAGTAGCTGCCGGCCTTGACATTGGGGATGGTCGGCTCAACGCCGTCCACGGAAAGCGCCTTCACGCTCTCATCCAGGTAGCCAAAGCTCAGGAAACCCATCGAGAACGGCGTCGTCGAGACCGTCGTCCGTACCGCACCGTTCGAGCTCTGCAGCAGCGCCGTGTCGGCGATCAGCTCGTCGCCCATCACCAACTCTTCGAACGCCGCCCGCGTCCCAGAGCCTTCCTCGCGCGCCACCACCACGATCAGCTCATCTGGACCGCCCAACTCTGACCAGCTCGTGATCTTGCCCGCGAATACGTCCCGCACCTGCTCCAGCGTCAGGTCGTCCACTGGCACGTCCGGATGTACCACCGCCGCGATGCCATCGTACGCGATGACAAAGATGTTCAGGTCCGCGTACTCTTCCAGCTCCGAGTCCTTGATCTCGCGCGAGGCCATGCCAATGTCCGCCGCGCCTTGCCCGGCCGACTTGACGCCCACGCTCGATCCACCGCCCTGCACGTCGATCTTGACGTCCGGGTTCTGCGCCGTGAACGCCTCGCCCAACAGCTGGGCCAAGGGCTGTACCGTCGTAGACCCTGCCGCCGAGATACGTCCGCTCAGGTCGGCCGTTGTCGGCTCGTCGCCACCGAGAATGCTGATATAGCCCTCGTCGGCCACGATGGCCTGCCCGGCCTCAGTCTGGATCCAATCCAGCCATGCCTTCACCACGCCCTCCGGGGCACCGATGGTGACCATGTTCAGCGGACGGAAGACCGAGTAGCTGCCGGCCTTGACATTGGGGATGGTCGGCTCAACGCCGTCCACGGAAAGCGCCTTCACGCTCTCATCCAGGTAGCCAAAGCTCAGGAAACCCATCGAGAACGGCGTCGTCGAGACCGTCGTCCGTACCGCACCGTTCGAGCTCTGCAGCAGCGCCGTGTCGGCGATCAGCTCGTCGCCCATCACCAACTCTTCGAACGCCGCCCGCGTCCCAGAGCCTTCCTCGCGCGCCACCACCACGATCAGCTCATCTGGACCGCCCAACTCTGACCAGCTCGTGATCTTGCCCGCGAATACGTCCCGCACCTGCTCCAGCGTCAGGTCGTCCACTGGCACGTCCGGATGTACCACCGCCGCGATGCCATCGTACGCGATGACAAAGATGTTCAGGTCCGCGTACTCTTCCAGCTCCGAGTCCTTGATCTCGCGCGAGGCCATGCCAATGTCCGCCGCGCCTTGCCCGGCCGACTTGACGCCCACGCTCGATCCACCGCCCTGCACGTCGATCTTGACGTCCGGGTTCTGCGCCGTGAACGCCTCGCCCAACAGCTGGGCCAAGGGCTGTACCGTCGTCGACCCCGCCACCGAGATCTGGCCGGCCTCAGGCGCGGATTCGTCCGCCGCCTCGGGAACAGCCGTAGCTGGGACGTCGGTCGCACCGCTCTCTGGGGCAGGCGTGGCCGTCGGGCTCGCGCAGCCAGCCGCCAGGAGCGCCACGATCAACGCTACGATCCAAAGCCGTCTCATACTTTCCTCCTGAATGGTCCCATGTCGCTTCAGGCATCCAGTATGCATCAGCGAGGTTAAGGGCATCGCAAGAGGGTGTTAACATCTGGTTAAGCGAGCCCTCACAGGTCGGCGCACGCGTGACGTTGACATGCGGCGGTCACTGCGACCATAATGCCGCGAAAGCTGCAGGAGCATGAAAGGATCAACGCAGTGCGTATCACCGACATCCAGACGCATGTCGTCGGCAACCCGTGGAAGAACTGGGTCTTTGTGGAGGTCTTGACGGACGACGGCATCACGGGCCTGGGCGAAGCCACGGGCAGCCTGGCCACCATGCCCCACCAGGCCGACGTCGAGGAGCTCAAGCATGTCGTGCTCGGAGAGGACCCGCGTCATCCCGAGCGGCTGTTCCTCAAGATGCTCAAGGCGCGCTTCCTGGAGCGCTCGGTAGGCATCGCGGCCATCGAACAGGCCTGCTGGGACATCCTGGCCAAGAGCCTGGACGCTCCCATGTGGCAGCTCTTTGGCGGCAAGCTGCACGACCGGCTACGCGTCTATGCCAACGGCTGGTACCGCGGGCCGCGCGAGCCGTCGTTTTTCGCCGAACGCGCCTGCGAGATGGTGGAGCGAGGCTACACAGCCCTCAAGTTTGATCCCTTTGGCGGGGCCTACAAGCTCATCGAGCCCGAGAGCGAGCGCGTGGCTATCGCCATCGTGGCCGCCGTGCGCGAGGCCGTCGGCGACGACGTGGACCTGCTCATCGAGGCCCACGACCGGTTTACGGTGTCTACTGCCATTCGCATCGGCCGGCAACTGGTGCCCTACCGCCCCTTCTGGCTGGAGACGCCCGTACGCAGCCACGATATCGAGGCGACGCTGGCCGTGCAGCAAGCCCTGAGCTACCCGGTCGCCGTAGGCGAGATGCTCACCGAGCCGCGCCAATTCAGCGATCTCCTCGCCCATCGCGTGGTGGACGTCATCCAGCCCGAGCCGATGGCGCTGGGCCCTTGCACCACGCGGAAGGTGCTGGCCGTCGCGGACGTCTATGACGCCTCGGTGGCTTGCCATCAGGCGCAGAGTCCGTTCTGCACCGCGATGAACGCCCACCTGCATTGCTCGATCCCCAACTTTCTCATCCACGAGTGCTTTGATGACTCCCTGGAGCCTTGGACCTGGGAGGTGCTCGAGGGCGTGCCCCGCGTCAAGGATGGCTACCTGATCCCGTCCGATGCGCCGGGCTGGGGGGTCACGCTGAACGTGGACAAGGCGCGCGAGCATCCCTACCATGAGAGTCATCGGCTGCGGCTCTTCGAGGAGGGCTGGGAAACGCGTCGCCCAGCCAGCGAAGCATAGGAGCGCGATGAGACGAGCGCCCGGCGCGCGGGTTTGTGCCTGCGTCGTCGTCCTGGGGATCGTCCTGCTGACCGCGGCGGGGGCCACTCAGGCTGACGGCCCCACGTGGATGCGTACGTGCCCCGCACTCGCCGGGCGAGATGTCCACGATCTGGCAGTCTCGCCCG
The DNA here is from genome assembly GCA_964402205.1 of uncultured Anaerolineales bacterium. Taxonomy (GTDB): domain Bacteria; phylum Chloroflexota; class Anaerolineae; order UBA1429; family UBA1429; genus DAIRUQ01. The sequence continues at coordinate 1,503 of CAYOBT010000124.1, read as the reverse complement.
CTAACGGCCTCCACGCCATGGCCGCCAGCGAGATCGGCATCTATCGCACGATGGACGGCGGCTCCACGTGGGCAGCGCTCACGCAGGGCATGGGAGCGGTACCGGTTCTGCGGCTGACCCAGCATGCCGTCACACCTTGGGCCGTGTACGCTGCCACAGAGGATCGCCTCTACCGATGGGAAGAAGGCGACGCCGCCTGGGAAGAGATCACCGGCTATCTCCCCGTAGGCGTGACGCACATCGCGGGCTTGACGGCAGCTCCCAGCGATCAGGGCCGTCTCTATGCCGTCATCGCGGGCAACGACCACCTGCTGCTCGTCTCCTACGATGGCGGGTACATCTGGGCGCAGCGAGCCGGCAACCTAGAGGCCGAGGGCTGGATTCTGCCCAGCGCCGAGCCGTTGGGGAATAGTCTGGTCGTCGCCGATCACAACCCCAACCTGCTGCTGCACGCCCGCAGCGCCGCCCTGCCCCAGGTGCTGCTCACGCAGGACGACGGCGCCCACTGGAGCGACATCTCTCTGCCCAGCAACGGCATCTATACGCTGGACATGGCGAGCGACGGCGCGCCCTGGCCAGCCTATGCTGGAACCAGCGGCGCGGGGGTGTATGTGCGCGCGTCAGCGGCGGATCCCTGGACCGCTGCCAGCACCAGTCTGCCAGGAAACGGCACCGACGTGATCCGGGCGCTGAGCGTGCACCCTGCCGATGCCGAGTCAGTCCTGGCCGGTGTGGACGAACACGGGGTGTTCCGTTCGGTGGATGGCGGAGCGTGGTGGGAGCCCTATGGCACCGGTCTGCCCGTCGGCTCCACGTTCCGGGTACATGCCATCGAGCTGGGGACGGGCGGCGGCGTGCTCCACTGGGCCGCCACCAGCGATGGCATCTGGCAGACGTTCGGCACGCCCACCTACTTGCCGGTGGTTCTGCGTCATCCCCTGCCCTAGGACGAGGTCGTCAGCGCCAGGAACGTCGTGGCACCGGAGCGCACGGTGAAGGGTTCCTCATAGTACACGCCCGCCGCATAGGTGCGCAGAATCCAATCCCCCGCCGGTAGATCGCCGACGACGAGGTTCTCGCCCCAGGACGGATCCGGGTTCACCTTGGAATCCGGATAGGTGAGGAGCTCGCGGACCGGAACGTTCGGCCGGTCAGCCCTGTAGATCACAACGTGCGACTCGGGCGCGGGCGTGCCATCGCGTGAGCCCATCCACGCGGCCAGGGTCCCGCGGCCCTGGATGGGCTCCACCCACAGCTCGGGATTGACCGTGGCGGTGTACGCGTTCTCGCCATAGCGCACTTCGAAATGGAGGTGCGGGCCTTCCGCCGAGCCCTCCTCGCCCACCAGCCCGATCACTTGGCCCGCGCGGACCTGGTCTCCCTCTGTCACGTGCACCTCGGCCACGTGGCCATACACGGTGTAGACAGGCTGGCCATGCCAGAGTGAGGGATGCTCCACGATGATCGCCTGCCCGTAGAAGCCGCTGCGAGCACCCACTACGC
>CAYOBT010000123.1:0-7062 GCA_964402205.1 uncultured Anaerolineales bacterium | reverse complement strand
CGCCAGTATCGGGATCGATCTCGAACAGTCGGCCATGCCCCGAGAAAGTGACGCTTGCCTCGTGCGGCGACACGTCCTCGTTGAGCAGCAAGGTCAGGCTTCGGTGCTGGTCCAGCCTTCGCGCCACCGAGATGTGTCCACCGGCCGAGCTGAGCCTCACCGGCCGCGGGAGATGCGCGTCCAGATCAGCCGTCGCGACGCAGAGCTCCGCGAACGCCTCGACGGCAGGCAGAGGCTCCTCATACACCAGAAGCGTACCTCCGGCGTCCACAAAGGCCTCCAGCTTTGCCACCAGATCGGGCCGCAACGTGCTGCGCGGCGGCACCACGATGACGTGGTAGGTGTGCCCGCCGGGCGCCACCAAGCCGCCATCGCCAGGCACCATCTGGCGGAGCGCATCATCCCAGAGATAGTCGAACTCACACGGGAGATACGTCAGATGCTCGGCGATCTCGGCCACCGTCTCCCAGGGCGACGGATAGTTGTTGCGGGCATGGGGATGGGCCAGGCGGTGTTGCTCCTGGCTGATGTCGTACATGGGCAGATAGAGCCCAACCTCGCAGCCGGTCTGGCCAACGTTCATCAGCGCGCTCACGCGGCCAATGCGCTCGTGCAGATCCGTACCAAAAGCGTCCAGGATCGAGTTACCCGGCGATAGATCGGGATTCTCCTCATAGCCAGGCGCCTCACCATCGTACGCCGACGCCATCAGGAAGAACTGGGTCACGTTGCGGACGATCTGCTGCTCCATGGCATACCGCTGTGCGTCGGCATGCATGCCACGCCCCATCTCGGCCAGGGTTTCGCTCATCCCGCGCTCTTTGCCCAGAACCCGCGCCGCCGATCCTGCGTACCGCGTAAAGTCGATCCAGCGCCCAGGCTCCACGTGCTGCCAGATGATGTCGACGCCAGGGTGATCATTCCGCGCGCTGTTCTTGAAGAAATGGCCGCTGACCGTGGCGAGGGTGTTCATCTTGTGATCCAGGTCCTGATGACCGATGGACAGCACGCCGTGTTCGTGACACCACGTCTCCAGGACCCCGTAGAATCCCTCAGCGACCAGATCGGTCCAGACATCGAAATAGTCGTTGGCCAGGGCATAGACGTCATCGGCACAGCCTGGGTAGCCGCCCATACCCATGTACGCTATGGGCAGGTAGGTCATCATCATCGGCAGGCGCTGGCGCAGATCGTAGCCCTTGCGCTGCTGGAAGGCCTCGGCGAGACGCTCCGTCCACGGAAAAGCATAGGGCAGCTCGGGCTCGTCATAGAAGAAGCCCTTGAGCGTCCGCCCCATGTGCTCGCCTACAGCCTCGGCGTAGCGATCGTGGACGACCTGGGTGAATCTTCGTGTCGCGTCGGGATTGAGCATGTCCACGGTACACACGGTAGGGTCGTTCGGATCGTTGCCGGTGACGCTGATCTCCTGGAAGGAGAGGTACTCCCACGAGACGATGACCACCCGCTCTCGCCGAGCGCCTGCGCGATGCGTGAGCTGCGATCCCGGCTGGAGCGTCAATGGCTGCCATGCCCCCGCCGGCGCATAGTAGACGTACTTGTTAACGGGCGCCCAACCGCCAGACACCACGCGTTCAGGAACCGTCAGCGAGATCTCCTCGCCCGGCTCGAGGATCAGATCATGGGACATGTGAAGCCGCCGCGCCCGGAAGCGGGGGTCTTCGGTGACGAAACCGCCGCCAAAGCCGCTGGGGAAGGTCCACTCGTCCCAGATCCAGACCTCCAAGCCCAGCTCAGCGGCGCGATCCAACACGTGCCCCACCGATCGCAGCCAAGCGTCATCCATAAACGCGTTGGGCAAGCCTGGCCACGGGACCAGCATCAGGCCCCCGTAGCCGATCTCGTGAAACCAACTGACGCGTTCCTGGAGCGCCTCGCGCTCCAGGGGAGCGTTCATGGCATAGGCCACCAGGGGCCGGTAGGTGCGCGGTACGTCATGCAGAGCCTGTTCGATGCGAAGCATGCCTCATCTCCCAACCTTGGTTATCGATTGCCTACTCGTCCCACGCCTCATCGCGCGCGGGTGGCCGTCGCGCTGCCCAACTGTCGGCGTCCGTCACGTCACGGTCGAGCCACAGTCGGCGCAAGAGAACGCGCCCCCACGTCTCGCCCGGAGGGAGTGGCTCGCGATTGCCCTCCAGGCGCTTGGCCGTTGCCACGACGGCGAATCCTGCGCTCCCCCAGATCGCCGGGGAATTCGACGCCAAGAAAAGCGCGAACGCCGGCAGCAGCAGGATCCCCAAGTAGCCGACCAATGGAGCCCGCGATGGCCAGGCACGCCCCAGCGCCAGCCAACCCAGCATCCAGGCCACTCCAGGCCAGAACACGACGAGCAACATGCCCAGCCCGGTGCTCACGCCTCGCCCGCCCTTGAACCCAAGATAGACCGACCAGTTATGCCCAGCGGTCGAGCCGAGACCAGCGGCTACCGCGCCCCAGCGACCTGGTCCGTGCACCAGCGCAGCCCAGGCCGGCAGGGCAGACTTGGCCACGTCGAGGATGCCCACACCGACCATGGCCGCCGTCCCGTGGAACTGGTACACGTTAGAGCCGCTCAGCTTGCGGCTGCCATAGCGTCGCATATCCATGCCGCGCATGCGTCCCAGGAGCCACGCGAACGAGATCGACCCGGCCAGATAGCCCAGGATAGCCCAAGCCAGAAGCGCCATCGTCACGCGTCCGCTCCATCCGTTGCATCCGGCACCAGGCGTTCGTACCCGATGCCCAAGGTCCCAGGCCCCGCATGGGCTCCCATGACCGGCGTCAACTCGGCGATGCCAAGGTGACGCACGTTGAGCAGCCCTGGGAGGCGTTCGGCCAACGCCTCGGCCTCATCGCGGCAAGCGCCGTGCAACACGCCTACGCGCAATGGATCGTCGCCGACCTCGGCCTTGACCGCCGATAGAAGCGCTTCGGTGGCGGCTTGGCGGCTGTGACGTGCCGTCACGAAACGGATGCGGCCATCGGCTACGCGCAAGAGTGCCCGGATGTTCAGCCGCGTAGCCACCACCGCGGCCGCCTCGCCGATCCGGCCGCCACGCTTGAGGTGCTCTAGCGTGTCTAGAAACACATACATGCCCACACGCCGCGCCGCATCCTCAGCCACCTTCTCCACGGTGTCCAGATCATCGCCACGGTGAGCTGCCCTCGACGCCGCCAACACAACGAACCCCTCTGGCGTCCCTGCCGTTCCCGCATCGACGAACGCAACGCGGACACCAACTTCTCTCGCGCCGATGCGCGCGACGTTGACGGAGGAGCTGAGACGCGCCGGCACGTGTACATAGACGATGCCTCGGCGGTCTTTCGCAGCCTCGCCAAAGGCCTCAGCATAGTCCTTGGGCGTGGGCGTCGAGGTAGTGGGAAAGGGCGGCCCCGCCAGGAAGCGCTCGTAGAACTCTTCAGGGCCGATATCCAGCAGATCCTGGTAGCTCTCGCGCCCCCAAGACAGCCGGTACGGCACCACTCCGATCTGGAGCCGTTCGCGATCCGCAGCGGGGACACAGGACGCGCTGTCGGTCACCACGGCCACGCGACGAGCTGGCGCGGGCACGGCTCTCCCTCCTTTGTCAGCTTGGTAGCAAGGTATACCCGATGCAGAGAGGGATGTCCAGCCGGCCAGAGAGCGTGCTACTGCTGAGCGGCCGCTGGCGCTTGCGCCAACCGCGATGATCTGCCATCATCGAGCATGCTCACGAGAACATCCTGCCTCGCCTGAAAGGAGACGCCATGTTCATCGACATTCACGTCCACACGCGCTCGTTACCGGGACCGAGCCGAAGCGGCAAGCAACCCTACGCGACACCAGCGCAGCTCATTCAGCGGTACGACGCCGTCGAGATCGAGCGGGCGGTGGTCTTGCCGGGCGTGAGCCCTGAATGCGCCCACCAGCCTCAATCCAACGAAGAGGTGCTCGCCATCGCCCGCGAGAACGACCGCTTCATTCCCTTCTGCAACGTCGATCCGCGAGCTGTGGCCAATAGCCCCACCGCCGACCTGGGGCCCATCCTGCGCCACTACAAAGACCAGGGCGCCAAGGGCTTGGGCGAGATCACGGCAAACCTGCCCTTCCTGGACCCACTGGTGCAGAACCTGTTCCATCACTGCGAAGAGGTGGGCTTCCCGGTGACCTTCCACATCGCACCGGCGGTAGGCGGCTTTTACGGACTGTATGACGATCCCGGATTGCCCCAGCTCGAGATCACCTTGCAGCGCTTCCCCGATCTGGTCTTCCTGGGGCACTCGCAGCCGTTCTGGGCCGAGATGGCGCCGCTGCCGACGGTCGGGGCGCGCGCGGGCTACCCCGATACGCCCGTCACCACCGAGGGCGCCATCCCACGGCTGATGCGGCGCTACCCCAACCTGTGCGGCGATCTCTCGGCCAATAGCGGCCGCAACGCTCTGGCGCGCGACAAGACCTACGCCGCCCAATTCCTCACCGAGTTCCAGGACCGGCTGTTCTTTGGCACCGACATCTGCGCGCCCGATACCCCGACCGGCCTGGTGGACCTGTTGCTGGAGTTGCGCGAGTCCGGCGCCATCAGCGAGACCGTCTTTCAGAAGGTGGCGCGCGAGAACGCCATCCGGCTCCTGAGCCTCTAGGTCACTACCACCAACGGGGCTGGCTCCAGCGAGCCAGCCCCGCTCGCTACCTGCGCCACGACCGTGCTGTCAGCCCCCCTGGCGCTCTTGCAGCGCGCGCGCCATGCGGCGGGCCATGTTCGCCACCGTCTGCAGCCCAACCACATCCTCGGACGCCTGCCCCACGATGGCCGCGCCCGAGTGGCTATAGCGTGGCCCATCAGAGAGAGCATACATATCCTGCTGGAGGAAGAAGGTCTGCATGTTCTGGAGCGTCAGCTCCTGGCCGCCGTTGCGGAACCCGCCACAGGCGATGCCACCGCCCAGCTTGCCCGACAGAGCAAACGTGCCGCCCGTCCGAAAGACGACGGTGCGATCCATGAACAGCTTCATCTGCCCCGTGACCATGCCCATGTAGACGGGCGAGGCCAGGATCAGGCCATCGCAGTCGCGCATCTGCTCCAGGATGGGCCCCATAGCGTCGTCGTGGATGCACGTGCCATACCGGCAGCGGTAGCATCCCTCGCACGGCGCGATATCGAGCCTGGCCAGCGACACGTAGGCCGTCTCGACACCCTCCTCCTCAAGCACCGAAAGCGCGTGCCTGAGCGCGAACGCCGTGTTCCCCTCGGTGTGCGGACTGCCGCAGATGCCCAGAACCTTCATCCGATTGGCCCTCCCCTGACGTCGTTGGCGACACGTCAGCCCTCAGTATACCATCGGGCACCACGACCTTGCCAGCGTGCGCAAGCCAGGGCTATACTCACGGCCGAAGAGATCGCAGCACCTTGGAGGATCTACCCATGGTCACCATTCGCCGCCTATCGCTGGCCGAGCCATCTAGCCCAGAACTGACCACTGCCGCCCGCCTGTTCAACGCGGAGCTGGAGCGCCACGGGGCGCAGCCATTCGCCACCGACGGGGATGGCGCGGCGCTGAGACTCTCGCTGAACCCGGCCCTGCCTCCTGAGGGGTTTGCCCTGCGCGACGGGCCCGGCGGTGGCCTGGACCTCTCCGGAGCCGATGCACGCGGCCTGGTGTACGGCGTGGGTCGCGTCCTGCGCGAGGGTCGGTTCGAGGGAGACGCCTGGCTACCGGGCCCCTGGCGCGGCACCGACCACCCGTCGCTGCCGGTGCGTGGGATCTACTTGGCCACGCATTTCTTCAACTACTATCACGTCGCACCCATCGAGGAGATCCAGCGCTATGTGCAAGAGCTGGCGTTGTGGGGCACCAACGTGGTGGCGGTCTGGTTCGACATGCACCACTTTGCGGGCATCGACGACCCCGCTGCTCAGGCGATGCTGGAGCGCCTGCGGGCCATCCTACAAGCGGCGCGCGACGTGGGGCTGGACACCGCCCTGACTACCATCGCCAACGAGGGCTATGACAACAGCCCACCAGAGATGCGCGCCGACTGGACCGCGGGCCACAACGGCTACCATCACCCGCCAGGAGGCCACTACCACCGCGAGCTTTGCCCGAGCCAGCCCGGGGCCATCGACCAGGAGTTGCGCTGGGCCGCCGAGCGCCTGGAGGCCTTTGCGCCGGTGGGCATCGACTACCTCTGGCTCTGGCCCTACGACCAGGGCGGTTGCACCTGCCCTGAATGCGCGCCTTGTGGCGCCAACGGGTTTCTCAGAATCGCCGAGCCGCTGGCGCGTCAATTCAAGCAGCGGGTGGTTGGCGGCAAGGTGCTGCTCTCCACCTGGTATTTCGACCATTTCATCCAGGGCGAGTGGGAGGCGTTCGATGAGGCGCTGCCGCATCGCCCCCTCTGGGCCGATTACTTGATGGTGGACGACGCCGTGGACCTGTTCCCACCCTACCCGCGGGTGCATGGCGCGCCGGGCGGCCTACCGATGGTGGGGTTTCCAGAGATCAGCATGTTCGCCAACTGGCCCTGGGGTGGCTATGGCACGAACCCCTACCCGGCGCGGCTGCAACGCTACTGGGACGAGGCGGGGCATCTGCTCTCGGGCGGATTCCCCTACTCGGAGGGCATCTACGAGGACCTGAACAAGGCCATGTGCGCGGGTCTCTACTGGGATCCGGGTCGGCCGGTGGAAGAGACCCTGCGCGCGTACCTGGCCTACGAGTTCGGCGCCGACCACGCCGACGACCTCGCGGTCGCCGCCAAGGCCATGGAGGGCTCCCTGCCGCACCATCTGGACTATCGCGCCGATCCGCCGCGCGTGCAGGTGCCGGACATGCCCCAAGCCGCCCTTGCCTGGGAGATCGTCTCGGGCGTAGCGCCGCTGCTGCCGCCGAGGGTGCGAGAGGGTTGGCGCTGGCGCGTGTTCTACAACCGGGCGCTGATGGACGCCGAGCTGGCAGCCAACGGCGGCGTCCTTACGGACGCAGTCTATGCCTCGGCGGAGGAGCTGGCCGGCATCTACCACGCCGGGCGCGAGGGGATTGAGGGATCGGTGTACCCGCCGACGCGGGCGATGGTGGCGGCGA
>CAYOBT010000122.1:0-7075 GCA_964402205.1 uncultured Anaerolineales bacterium | reverse complement strand
AGGAAACGAGAGTTGATTGAGCGTACGGATCGGATGGCGTTGGTCTACAAGGGCTCCCCGCCGAACCACACCTGCTGCGATCAGGCATTGCGGATCCTGCCGGACGGCACCTGGGTCGTCGTGTTCATGACGGGCGGCGTCCGCGAACCCGAAGTGGACAATCATGTGGTGCTCTGCCGCTCTACAGACTATGGCATGACGTGGGGAAAGCCCGAGGTGGTTCTTCAGTATCCCGATCGTGGTGCGACCTTGAGTGAGGTCATGGTGCTGGACGGTCGTTTGATCCTGATGGCGCAGACGCACGATGGGTACTTTGGCCAGTGGCGGGTGTGGTCGCTGGAGAGCGCCGATGGGGGCAGGACCTGGTCAGAGCCGGAGCCCTTTTCTCCGTGCCCGAGGAGGTCGTTTGTGCGCAACCTCTATCGAGCGAGCTGGGGAACGTGGTATCTCCCTATGCAGTCCTATCCCGTGGTGGATGATGTCGATGCGTCACCGCTTCGGGATGGGAGCCATCGTCTGGCAGAGAATTGGGTGCTGCGCAGCGACGACGAGGGTCAGACGTGGACGCCTTCGGAACGCATCGGCCCGATGGCAGGTTGGGCCGAGAACAACCTGGTGGAACTGAGTGATGGTCGCCTAATCATGCTCGTGCGTGGCGACGGTACTGGCAGTCTGTGGCGCAGCGAGTCGCTGGATCGAGGCGCGAGCTGGACGCCACGGGTGTCGACCGAGATCCCGAATCCGGGGAGCAAGTTCCGTCTGTTCCGGCTAGGCGATGGTAGGATCGCTCTGGTGCACAACCCAAATCCAGCCACGCGCCATCCGAACAGTAAGCCGGCCGCGCAATGCAACCGCAATCCGCTGGCGCTCTGGATCTCCGATGACGACATGCGGACCTGGGGCTACCAGCGCGATCTCGTGCGATTCCCAGGGATGCTTGCCTATCCCGACGGTGTTCTGGACGAGGATTCGGGCTATATACACTTGGCTTTTGACTATAACCGCCATGACGTGATCTACTGGGGAGCGGCCCTTCCCGCGCCGTGACCCGCCAGCAGGAAGGAAAAGTGTGCTAGGTGAAGGCTGAGATGAGCTCGCACGAGCGACTCGTGACAGCGCTGGAAGGCGGCACGCCGGATCGGATTCCGTTCTCGCCTTTTCTGGCCTATGTCTGGGAGAGCTTGCCCCAGGCGGTGCAGGATGCGGGGCAGCTAGCGTTCCATCACCGTATAGGGGCCGATCCGCTGTGGCGCGGCGCTCCGTGTCCTGTACGAGCGAGCTTGCCCGAGAGCGTGCAGACGCGAACGTGGCATGAGGGGCCACGCCGCGTGATCGAGACCGTGACGCCGGTAGGCTCCTTGAGACGGGCCTACCTCAAGACGGCGGCGGCCGGCGATCAAACCGAGTTCCTGGTCGAGCATCCGCTCAAGACTGAGAACGACTATAGGATCCAGTTATGGATTGAGGAGCACACCCAATTCTTCCTGGACATGGGCCCCGTCGATGAGCATCTCGCTGGGGACGGACGCGAGGGACTGTCCATCGGAATGCTGCTTCCTCGCGCCAAGTCCGCGTTCCAGGACATGGTAGAGCACCTCTCGGGCACCGAGGAGCTTGCCTACGCGTTGGCCGACTTTGCCGATACTGTCGAGGCGCTGTGGGAGGCTATGGTCGCAAACGACCTGCGGGCTGCTGCAATCGCTCTTGAGGCGCCGTACGTGTACTATCTCACGTGGGAGGACTCGGGAACCCAGAACTATTCGCCGCGAGCCTACCGGCGCTATATCGCCAGCGAGGTGGCCCAGTGGGCGACGCTGCTGGCTGGGGCCGGCAAGCGCTACATTCAGCACGCGTGCGGCCATCTCGAGGCGATCCTCGAGCCGATGAAGGCGTCAGGCGCGTTTGGTGTCGAGAGCCTCTCGCCGCCGCCCACTGGCAACATCGCCCTGGCCGAGGCCCGGTCGCTGGTCGGGGATGATTGGCCCATTGTCGGCGGCATCGAGCCCACCCAGTTCCTCAACCTATCGTTGGACGAGCTAACTCCCTACGTAGAGCAGGTGCTAGCGGACGGCACTGGGCCGACGGGCAGTGCTCGCTATGTGCTGGCCAACTCGGACTCGTGTCCCCCCGGCGTCACGGTGGCCAAGTTCGCCGCAGTGGCCGAGGTCGCGCGAAGGTGGAGGCCCTAGGCGATGCAACGACGGCGATGGCGCTTTGCACGCTTGGCATGATTGAGGCCCTTGGGCAGGCAGCGCCCAAGGGCCTCAACGGTTCCCGTCGTGGTTCGTGTCCTATTCGCGCAAAGCCTCGCTGGCGTGGCTCGTGATGCCCTGGACCAGCTGTAGGAACTCGGTGGGGATAACAAACTTGGTGGCCGCCCCCTGGCCGAGCGCGCGCAGTGCCTCGAGGTACTGAAGGGTCATCGTCTTGCTATCGACACCGCTCGCCACGCCATAGATGGCTTGGAGCGCATCGGCGGCGCCTTGAGCCCGCAGCACAGCGGCCTCGCGCTCACCCTCGGCACCAAGGATCGTCGCTTGGCGCTCACCTTCGGCGCGTAGAATGGTGGCTTGGCGTTCGCCTTCCGCAACCCGGATCGCTGCCTCTCGCTCGCCGTCAGCCTTGCTGACAGCAGCGCGGCGGTCACGCTCGGCGGCCATCTGGCGGGTCATGGCCTCTTCGATGGTCCGCGGTGGCACGACTTCGCGGATCTCGACGGTGGTGATACGGATGCCCCAGCGATCGGTGATGACGTCCAGCTTTTCGTGGAGCACTTGGTTGATCTCGTCGCGCTTGGAGAGGACGTCGTCCAAGCTCATCGAGCCAACCACGGCGCGGAGGGTGGTGATGGCTAGTCCACGGGCTGCCCCGGTGAAATTCTCGACCTCGAGCACGCTGCGCACCGGGTCGATGACCTTGTCATACACCAGTAGATCGATGGAGACGGAGGCGTTGTCGCTGGTGATGCACGTCTGTGGCGTCACGTCGAAAAAGCTCTCGCGCAAGTCCACTGACTGCGCGCGATCGAGGAACGGGATCAACAGGACGATGCCGGGCCCTCGTGCGCCTAGGGAGCGCCCCAGCCGGAACACGACGAGGCGCTTGAACTCGGGCACGATGCGCACCGACATGGCCAGCACGGTGGCCACCATCACGGCAATAATCACGGCGAGTATCAAAGTCTCCACGTAGTCTCCTCCTGATCTGCGGCGCTAGGTTCACGACCCTCTAGGTGCCGTCGGGCCTCTGGGTTGTCTGTGCATCAGGGGCAGGTTTCACCTGGAGGCGAACCCCAGAAATGCCAACGACCTCGACGGACGCCCCTTCCGCGATGTCATCACCGACCGAGATGGCGCTCCAGAGCTCCTGATCCACGCGGATCTGGCCCGTGGGCGAAAGCTCCGTCAGAGCACTGCCGGTGAGGCCGATCAGCCTTTCGGGGCCCGACTGCGGTGGAAGTCTGGTGGCGTGCACGGCCGCTCGCAGAACCCCGACGGTGGTCAGAAGCAACAGGGAAGACATGCCGCCGACAAGCCACGGGCTAACGCGCACGTCTGGCGCTGAAGGCGAGACCGGGGCAAAAGGCGAGAAGAGTAGCAACGAACCGAACACAAAGGGCACGATCCCGGTGAGCGTTACGATGACTTCGGTGTCAGTGACGATGCCGACCACGAAAAGGGCGACGCCAGCGGCTAGGAGGGCGACGCCCGCCCAGTTCACGGGAAGGTTGCCCAGGGCCAAGAACGCTAGCACAAAGGCGATGATGCTGCCGGCGGCCCCGAATCCGAGGCCCGGCTCTGCGATCTCGGCCAGCAGAAAAAGCATCCCCAGGCTGAGCAGCAGGTAGGCAATGTTGGGATTGCTGATGATCTGCATCACCTGCTCGGCAAGGTTCATGCGGAGCTGCTGCCGCGGTGCTGCGGACGTAGACAGAATGGTGGGCTGGCTACCCACCACTACGCTGCGGCCGTCCAAGGTCGCGAGGAGGGTATCGAGGTCGTCTGCAATGACATCGGCCACGCCTTCCACCTGAGCCTCTGTCGCCGTCAACGAGAGGTTGTCACGGACGGCCCGCTCCGCCCAGTCGGCATTGCGATCGCGGCGCTCGGCGATACCGCGCGCAAAGGCCGCCGAGTCGCTCAGGATCTTGGTGGCTTGGGCCTCGTCCAGTTCTACGCCTAGGGCGACGGGGTGGGCCGCTCCGACGTGGGTTGCGGGGGCCATTGCGCTGATGTGACTGGCCAATAGGATGAACAGGCCAGCCGAGGTTGCACGTGCCCCTTGCGGTGCCACATAGACGGCGACCGGCACCGGCGACTCTAGGAGAAGCTGAACCACCTCGCGCATGGCCGTCTCCACGCCACCGGGGGTGTCCAACGTAAGTACGACCAGGCCGGCCCCTTGCTGCTCGGCGTAGGCGAGCACGCGCCCCACATAGCTGGCCGTTAGAGGGTTGATGATGCCGTCGACCTCGGCCAGGATGACAGCCGACGCCAGCCCTTGGGCCTCGATGGCTGATGGCCAGGCGGCCAGCACCATCAGGACACAGAGAGCCAAGAGACCCGCGCGACCTACCACCGACCTTTGCGTATAGCCAAGCATGGGAGTTCTCTCCCAAGAGCGTTGCAGCTACGTGCCCACGGCGGCCCAGCGGAAACAAGCGTGTGCATACTGCACGCGAACGTGCGCCATGTCAAGGAGACGAGCGCAACACGCGCCGCTTCAAGGATCGAACGACATCTACCATCGAATGCGAGAATGGTACATCGGGATGGATTCTAGCAAGAGGGTCCTTGACTTTATCAATGCTAGTCTGTAGTATGGTCGGTACGGCAGTGCAGCCACCGGAGGGTTGGGAGCATGGTACAGGATGACATCGCAGCGCAGGACCGATGGCTGATGCGCTTTGGAGCGATCTGGCTGGGGCAGGCCGCGTCGCTGATTGGCAGCGCTCTGGCGCATTTCGCCTTGGTGTGGTGGGTCACTGAGACGACGGGCTCGGCCACGGCGTTGGCGTCCGCGGCACTGGTGGCCATGCTGCCCGGTATCGTGTTGGGACCTTTTGCCGGCGCCCTGGTCGATCGATGGAATCGGCGCCTGGTGATGATCGTAGCCGATGGCGTGGTTGCCGCCGCCTCTGCGTGGCTAGTTCTGCTGCTCAGTCAAGGGCGGATGCAGATGTGGCATGTCTATGTCGCCTTGGTCATACGCTCTCTGGGCGGTAGCTTCCACTGGCCGGCCATGAGGGCCTCGACGTCGCTTATGGTGCCTCGTGAGCATCTGACTCGGGTCGCGGGGGCGAACATGGCGGTCGGCGGCATCGTCGACGTGGCAGGGCCGCCGCTGGGTGCGCTGCTGATGACCCTCATGCCGCTGCACAGCATCATGGCCATCGACGTGGGCACGGCGCTCCTGGCGATCCTTCCGCTCTTGGCGGTGACCGTTCCACAGCCGGAGCGGGTTGGGTTGGCGCTGCCAGCCCATCCTGCGGGGGGTCTCTGGGCCGATGTGCGTTCGGGCCTGGCGTATGTGCTGTCGTGGCAGGGACTGACTGCGCTGATCCTGCTTGCGACTGTCCTCAACCTGCTATTGGGACCAGCGCTCTCGCTTCTGCCTCTGCTGGTGACGCAACACTTTGGCGCCGGCGCTCCCGAGCTCGCTGCCCTGCAGGCTGCCTGGGGCGCCGGGATCATCGGTGGGGGGGTGCTTCTGGGAGCGTGGGGTGGCTTCCGCAAGCGGGTGCACACCATCCTGATCGGGGTGGTAGGATCTGGCGTCGGGATCACGATCCTGGTGTCCGTGCCTCCCGAGTTTCTTGTGGTCGGGCTGGGCGCGGCCGTCATTGCGGGTCTGATGAATGCCATGTGCAACGGTGCCATCAGCGCCGTGATGCAGGAACGCGTGGATCCCGCGATGCAAGGGAGGGTGCTCACGGTGCTGCGTAGCCTGGCGCAGGCCATGATGCCTCTTGGGTTGCTGGTGGTCGGTCCCGTGGCTGACAGCGTGGGAGTGCGTATGGTCATCCTCGTAGGAGCCGCAGCCCAGGTTTTGCTCGGCGGTGCGGCCTTGAGCTGGGGGGCGCTCCAACGCCTCGAAGAGGAACGACCGGTTGATGTCGCTATGACCCTCTCCGCGGAAGCACTGGAGCCGGCAGAGGGGTAGGCTTGGCTCGATAGACGCCACAGCGAACGGATCCCTTTGACGGTGGACCCGGTGCATGGTAGCATGATGGCACTTGTCCTAGTACTTGGAAAGCTATGAGCAGGGAAGATAGTAGTCCTTCAGAATGCTGCGGTCCTAGTGACCGCAGCCACCAACGCAGGCCGCATCGCCGGCTTGAGCTACCACCTCTGAGATCCTAGCGGCCCCCGGCGCTCAGGCGCCACGGTCAGTCTGGCTAGGCTCCCGGTGGAGCGCAGCTGGCGGCCGCGGCGTTTTGCATGCGATAGGGGGTGCAACATGGGAGCCTACCTCAGCCAGGTCCTCCGCAATCGCGTGGAAACCCATCTTGGCGAACCGGTCGGGCGCTGCCTCGACCTTTTGGCCCTGGACCGGTCGGAGGGGCCCCTCCCGCTTGCCGCTGTCCTTATCGAGACGGACGCCGGCGAGGAGCACGTCGTGCCTGCTCACCAGATCGATCGGGTCATCCCCGCGCTTACCCTCAAGGCTTGGCCGCCACCGGCGTACACGGCGCAGGGTGGGGAGATGCGCCTCGGCCGCGACATCCTCGATCGCCAGATCGTGGACGTCGAGGGGAGACGTCTGGTCCGCGTCAACGACCTCCGCCTCACCCCGCTTGGCCCGGCGCGGCAGCTGTATGTCACGGGTGCAGCCGTCGGGACCGCAAGCCTCTTGCGGCGACTCGGGCTCCAGGGTCTTGTGGAGAGCTTGCTAAGAGCATTCGGGAAGCGGCTCAACGAGCAAGTCATCCCATGGGACGTTGTTGCCGCCGTGGAGCCCGATCAGCCCATCCGTCTGCGCGTGGCTCGTGACAAGATCCGCCAGATCGATCCGGCGGACATTGCCGATCTCGTCACGCAGATGGATGCGCCTTCGGGCTTGGCTCTGCTTCAGT
>CAYOBT010000121.1:0-7081 GCA_964402205.1 uncultured Anaerolineales bacterium | reverse complement strand
GCGTGATCCCGCCCCCACTGCCCACCCACCAAGACCACCTTTGTGGCCACAGCGGGCGTCCGGTCGCCGAGCATCTCGCGTGCTCCCAACAGACGCTGCGCCAGATCGGAGCAGAAGCATGCCGAGGTCACCAGCCAAGCCATCAGCAGAAGCGAGAGCAAGGCGGCCTTGCGCAGTCTGACGTTCATGGAACCTCCTATGGTGGCGGCAGTCTCTAGGCTAGCTGGCCAACGCCTGCTCCGGTAGCACATAGCCCGATCCAAGGGCCTCTGCGACCGCTTGGTAGGTAAGGTGACCCTTGTGTGTGTTCAGGCCACGGCGCAGAGCTGCATCTTTTTCCATCGCTCGCGCGACACCGAGATCGGCAACCTTCTGGATGTAGGGCAACGTGGCATTGGAAAGCGCGTATGTGGACGTGCGCGGGACAGCGCCGGGCATGTTGGGCACGGCATAATGGATGACGCCGTACTTTTCGTAGATAGGCTGGCTATGACTCGTCGGGTGCACCGTCTCGATACACCCGCCCTGGTCAACGGCTACATCGATGACCACAGAGCCCGGCGCCATGGTGGCCACCTGCTGCTCAGAGACTAGGACGGGAGCCTTGGCGCCGGGTAGAAGCACAGCCCCAATCAGCACCTCTGCGCGCCGGACGGCCTCGGTGATGTTGCGCTTGTTGGAAGCCATGGTAGTCAGGCGTCCGTGCAACACGTCGTCGAGGTAGCGAAGTCTATCGATGTTGATATCGATCACGGTCACGCGCGCGCCCATCCCCAGGGCAATCTCTGCGGCATTGGTCCCGACAGTCCCCCCGCCGATGATGACCACGCTGGCAGGCCTCACGCCTGCTACGCCACCCAGGAGGATGCCACGGCCGCCCTCGGACTCTTCGAGATAGTGCGCACCGATTTGCACGGCCATACGCCCTGCGACCTCGCTCATGGGCGTCAGTAGGGGTAGGGAACCGCTCTCCACCTGCACCGTTTCGTATGCGATGGCCGTCACCTGATGCTCTACCAACTGCTTGGTGAGCACGGGCTCTGCCGCCAAGTGCAGATATGTAAACACCACCATGCTTGGGCGGAGATACCCGTATTCGGCCGGCAATGGTTCCTTGACTTTGACCACCATCTCCGCATCACGATACACGTCTGCCGCGGATGCCACAATGGACGCGCCGGCCTCCTCGTACTGCTCGTCAGTGAAGCCGCTGCCAACGCCAGCTCCTGCCTCTACCAGAAGCTTGTGGCCATGGTGGGTCAGGGTCTCCGCACCGCCCGGCGTGATCGCCACCCGATACTCCCGATCCTTGATCTCCTTGGGCACACCGATGATCATCCTTGAACCACCTTTGGCTAGGGGTCACGCTGACCCACTCTCGAGAACCGCATCGTCCCCGATGTTGACGGAACGCACGTCGCCACCAACAATCGCTTGCCGGCCCACCAGGCTGTTGGCGAGCACCTGGCGAGAGACAGTAGCCCCCGCCTCGATAACAGAATCACGAACGACCGAGTCCTCGACTCTTGCGCCGTTGCCGACGCTCACATAGGGCCCAATCACCGACCGTCTGATAACGGCACCATCAGCCACGTGGACCGGCGGCACCAAGACTGCATCCTCTACGGGCACCTCTCGGTGATGGCCGTGATCCAACAGATAGCGCTGCGTATGGAGCAAGGCCTCGGGCGTGCCACAGTCCTCCCACACAGAGACCGGTCGCGTCACAAAGCGAGCACCCTCGTCGACCATGGCCTGGAGGGCGTCGGCCAGATAGTATTCGCCACCTAGACTCCGTCCGCTGGCCATCAGCGTTTCCGTGGCCCGGATCAACGCCTCGCCATCCCGCACCCAGTACGCGCCAATGATGGCCTGGCGGTGCTCCGTCGTGCTAGGCTTTTCCACAAAGCGCTTGATGTACCCGTCCTCTACCACGACGATGCCAAAGCGCCTGGGATCCGGTACCTCTTTTGTCCAGATGATGCCGTCTTCGCCTTCGCTGCCCAGATTGCGAACGTTGCCCGCAAATAGCGTATCCACAAAGACGATGAGTGTGGGGCCCTTGAGCCACTCTTTGGCCAGATAGATGGCATGAGCTTGCCCTTTGAGCTCCTCCTGGACAACATAGCGGGCAGTGAGCTGGGGATGCTCGGATGCCATATAGTCTCGGACCTGCTCACCGAGCCAGCCCGTGATGAGTGTGTAGCTGTCGGGCGACGCGGCCTCAAGCGTGTCGAGCACATGCCCCAGGACGGGTTTGCCCGCTACGCTGACCAGGGGCTTGGGCTTGGACCACGTCTGCGGACGCATGCGTTTACCATAGCCAGCTAGGGGGAGCACGACTTGCATGGAAGCGTCCTTTCGATTTGGCGCCGGGGCTGCGCCCCTGTGCTATCCGTCAGCATCCCTGCAGATCGGAGGGCGCATACGATGCCACGGCGTAGCTTGCTCGAACGAATGAGCCACGCGCAGGATGGTGGCCTCCTGGAAGGCGTCCCCAAGCACCTGCACGCCCACGGGGAGGCCATCCGCTAGCCCACACGGTATGGAGATCCCGCACAATCCCGCGAGATTCAGCGACAGCGTGAAAACGTCTGCCATGTACATCTGCAGCGGGTCATCGACCTTCTCCCCGATACGGAACGCCGTGGTAGGCGTGGTAGGGGCGATAATGGCATCGCACTGCTGGAAGGCCTGGGTAAAGTCTTGCTTGATCAGCGTGCGAACCTTTTGCGCCTTGAGATAGTAGGCGTCATAGTAGCCGGCCGAAAGCGCATAGGCCCCAAGCATGATGCGGCGCTTGACCTCGGGCCCAAAACCTTGCTCACGGCTCATGCGGTACGCATCCCAGATGTCCTGAGCTTCCGGGTGGCTGAAGCCGAACCGAACCCCATCATATCGTGCGAGGTTGGCCGACGCCTCGGCTGGGGCCAGTAGGTAGTAGACGGGAAGGGCATACTCTGTATGAGGTAACGAGACCTCGACGATCTCCGCCCCTAGGTCACGCCAGACACCCAGTGCGCCTTGGATAGCATCGCGCACGGCCGGATCCACCCCGTCCCCTGGAAAGTACTCGCGTGCCACGCCAAGGCGCATCCCTTGTAGGCCGCCATCTAGCAAACTAGCGTAGGAAGGCACAGGCTCTTTGGCCGACGTGGCATCCAGGGGATCGTGACCCGCCATCGTCTCGAGAAGAAGGGCGGCGTCTCGCACGGTTGCGGTGAGGACACCCGCTTGGTCCAGCGACGACGCAAAGGCCACCAAGCCGTGCCTGGAAACGCGACCATAGGTCGGCTTCAGACCGACAACGCCGCAGAATGCGGCCGGCTGGCGAATGCTCCCGCCGGTATCGGTGCCAAGCGCCGCCACCGCGGCACCGGCCGCGACGGCCGCCGCGCTCCCCCCACTGGAACCACCTGGCACACGATCCAGGTCCCAGGGGTTGTGGGTCGTCCAGAACCCCGAGTTCTCGGTGGAGGACCCCATGGCGAACTCGTCCGTATTGGTCTTGCCAAGGGGCACGACGCCGGCTTTCCGTAGGCGAGCGACGGCGGTCGCGTCATACGGCGGCCTGAAGCCTTCAAGCATGCGCGAACCGCACGTCGTGGGCATCCCGCGTGTACATAGCACGTCCTTGATGGCCAGGGGAATGCCGAGGAGTGGATGGTCTTCCCCGTCAGAGCGGCGGCGGTCGGCTGCCTGTGCCGCCTCGAGGGCCAGATCGGCGGCAAGGTGAAGGTAGGCCCGTAGCTCAGGCTCGATTTGGTCGATGCGATCGAGGATCTCTCTCGTAAGGGCCACGGACGTCGTACGCCCTGTCTGTAGGGCCACTTGTATCTCTGCGATGGTATGGCGACAGGCGCACACGTGGCGCGTCCTTTCCTGCGTGCAGCTGCTGGACTCTATTTCTCCAAGACCGGCTTCACTCGGACAAAGCCATCGCTGGCGTCGGGCACATTAGCTAGAGCGTCTGATGTAGAGAACCACTCTCGAACCCGATCCTCGCGGAACACGTTGCGTTGCGCGGTCACATGGGCCGTAGGAGGGATGTCGTCCGTGTTCAGCTCGTTCAGCCTGGCCATGGCATCCAGGATCTCGGCGAGTTGCTGTCGATAGAGCTCCACCTCTGCCTCAGTGAGTGACAGCTTCACCAGCTCTGCGATATGGAGGACTTGATCGCGCTCAAGTGCCATGACGCATCTCCTTCCGAGCAAGCTCTGCCGATTATACCAACGTCATCACTATGACCCAAAAGGGCCTAGGGTTCACTCACCAACACCTGTACGTTAGATAGCGCAGCAAACACGCGCTCCCCCCTCCCTACGCGCACAAAGACGCCCTCGACCCAGTCGCCCAGACCAGTGCGCACAGGCCCTGTCGGCACCTCGGACACCAGACCAATGGCCCCGCGATGCTGCCCGGCCGTCACCCTGACGATCGCGCCGATAGAGACTTGGCAGTATGGCACCAGCGCCGAGCGGGGTATCCTTGCCCGAGGAATCACCAGCTCCGCTCGGAGACCGGTGCGCGCCTCGGCGCCAAACAGGACGGCCCCCTTCTGACGAAACTCTCTCAAGCCGTCAAGCACTATGTCCGGCATCGGGGTCTCACCAAAGCCCTCGGTCACCAAGGCGGGCAGTCCCAGCTCCTCACACTGGCGGGCCAGCGGCTGCGGCATCGAGCCGACGACGAGACCGCGCACCAGACATGCTGCCGCACGTAGGATGACCTCAGGATCTCGCACCCGCTTTGCTACTAGGATAGCACCTCGCTGCCTGGGTCCCACCTGACCGGGCGCTAGCCACGCATCCTCGTCGCCATGGACGAGAGTGAGGGGCCCCGTGCCATGGGCACTGCTGCCCCAGGAACCCCGCAGGTGGGCGGCCGAGGTCACAATCGTCACGCCGCGACCAGGATGAACCTGCTGAACAAGCCCTGGAACATCAGCGGTAAGCTCCTCGGCAGGCCGCGGCGTACGCAAGAGGACAAGGCCGCCGTGAAGCAGTTGCAGGCGTCCATCCACCGGTGCCATCACTCGACGATGCCACAACCACCACTTGGTGGCTTCCGCGATCAAGTCGCCCTCAGCAACGCTATCTCCGGGCTTGACGCGCAAGTGACGCGCCATCCTAGCGGGCGCCACGCCGAGGCCCTCGGCGACGTCGAGGACTCGTAGCTGATCGCGTGCCTCTGCGCGAGCGACGACGGTATCAGCCGCTACGAGCTGCCCTTCCTTCACCAAGACCCGTCCCTCGCCGTGAAGCAGGCGTTGGCGAGAAACCATAGCTGCCGGGGAGAACAGAGGATCAGTGTGGAGAACCGACATCGAGCCCCAGGGCACCAAGCCAGGATCGCATGCGAGCAAGGCGGTGATCGGTGCTATCAGCAGATGGGATCGGCCTGCCGCGAGCATCCACCACAATACCGAGTCCTCCACCCGCCACGCGAGCTCGACCGCCCTGTCCCTTGCGACCGGTGCCTATGTCAAGACGGCGATGCGGATAGACCTCTATGTCCGCCCGGCTTCCCTGAGCCAGCGGTAGGCGGACGATCTCACCAAACCCCACATCGCGCTCGACCACCCGCCCATCATCGTGGTGGACCACGATACGCAGCGCGCGCTGCCCATCACGCAAGATGCCGACAGGGGCAATGATCGTCCCGGCAGGATGCATGGCATCATGCTGCAGCAGCTGAACCGCGGCTATGGGCGACACCTGCGCCAGAGCGCCGATCTGGGGCCAGAGGCTGTGTCGATCGATGATCAGCCGATTCAAGCCGATGGGCTGAACCGCATCGAGGCATGTGAGCATGACGGCGCCATCCTGCGCCGAGTGCCCCAATACGCCCCCTCGCGCAGCGATCAGGTCGAACCGTGGGAGCAACCTCCTGGCGTTCTCCTGCACATCCCATCCAAGGCGCTGATCGCGCACAGCGCCGACGGCGACGCTGAGAGACGCCCGCGCCATGGCGTGCAGGAAAAACAGCTCGTCAAACGACTGCGGGATGCCGTGCGGACGTAGCGCGATGCTCCCCGCTCGATCCAGGATCTCGTCCTCGGCCAGCGGCTCGGGCAGCCAACGACCAATGGCCTGAGGGCCAACGCGCTCCACGAGGCTCGAGGCCGCGGCCCCCGTCCCAACGTCAGCTACTGCCGCCCAGTGGAACTGCGAGTTCCTGGCAACGCCCGCAAACGTCTGCGTTCCGCCGACGTCGACGGCCACCGCACCCTGGCTCTCTTGAGAGCCAAGGAGCTGCACCAGCAAGCCCAGCGCGCGTTGGCTGCCGAGGATCGGAGCGCCGCACACCTCCTCGAGCGCGCCGTATCCAGGGAGCCTGGTAAGCGCTACCTCCTCGTAGGCCGCCACAAGCTCCGCCTGGAGCTCTCCCAGGCTTTCCACCTGCGCGCTAGGCCGCACGTTATCCACAGCTCGAAAGCGAAAAACAGGCGAGAGCTCTTTGGCAACAGGCCGGCGCGCCTCAAGGTTCCCAGCGAAAATCACGCTGGGCCTCATTTCGCTTGGGGTTTCCTCGTAGAGTATCGCCAGCACGCGAGCAGCCTCTAGCAGCGGTTCCACCGGACCGGCGTCTACACCCCCCACCATGACGATCACCTCGGGAGGATGCAGGATCAACGCCTCGATGGTCTCGTCGCTCCACTCGCGCAATCGGCCTGCCAACGGAAGTCGCGCAACCGTATGGGCACCGGCAGCCTGACAGGCTCGCGTCGCGCTCTCCACGCTCTGTCGCTCCGCCATGCCAACGATGACGCACCGAAGAGGAGGCGCCGCGCTAGAGACGGCTACCATCGCGTCCACGCCAGCTCCAGATACGCGCTCAGGAATCACAAGAGCGCCCGATGAATCCAGCAACGTTCGTTGCGCAACATCCTGCAGACGCCGCACGGCTCGCCTCAATCCTAGCGTGATGTCGGCTTCGGGCTCGCGCACCGTCGTCGGCGACTCGGCAGTCGCCACCATGCGCGAGACGCCCTCAACCTCGTCGACCAAGGCGATATGCGTCATGGTGCTGCCGATGTCCACGGCGATATAGGATTGGGGCGCAGTCTGTGCTGCCATGC
>CAYOBT010000120.1:0-7158 GCA_964402205.1 uncultured Anaerolineales bacterium | reverse complement strand
ATCAAAAAGCTGCTCGATATCCCTCGTGAGCGCGACCTTCGAGTTGCTACACCAAACGGGATCGGCCCCCGGGCAAACGACTAGCGATGTCCCAGCTATGTCGGCAGCTTGCCGCACCGTCTAGCTGTGGTAGAATGTAGCAACGGCCTTGCGAGACAGTCCCCGCGACGCAGCGCATCACAGAGGAGTCAGGTGTCGGCATGACCGACGGTGCCCGCAGAGAAACCAACCGCGTTGCCTTTTACACATCACGTCTGGCCTATCGCTTCCTCTGGTGGGTGTTCTACACGCTGATCCGTATAGCCTACCGCTACCGTCCCAGCCCTCACCAAGACTTTCCCGAGAGCGGCCCAACCATCGTGGCAGTCAACCATCTGCACCTAACGGACCCGGCTGCTGTATCGCCGCTCCTTCCGCGGCAGACGGTCACCCTCGCTGCTGGCAAGTGGCGACGCTCCTTTCTGGTGGACTTTGTCCTTAGGATCGCTGGCGTCATCTATGTTCGACGCGGCGAGATCGATCGCGAGGCCCTACGCCAGTGCTTGCACGTCCTTGGACAAGGCGGCGTCTTGGCTATCGCGCCCGAGGGCACGCGCAGCCGTACGGCCGCCATGCAGCGCGCCAAGGCGGGCATCGCGTATCTGGCTTTGCGCACCAATGCCGTCATTGTGCCCGTGGCCATCTCGGGCACCGAGCGCCTCCGCGAGTGGCTACATCTCAAGCGTCCGACGCTGCGTGCTACCATGGGCGCGCCGTTCCGTCTGCCGCAGCCCGAAGGCAAGCCTTCGGCAGCCGAGTTGCAGCATCTAGCCGATCTTATCATGATTCGCCTGGGCCTGGATCTTCCCGAGTCCTACCGCGGCTACTATGCCGATCAGATCGCTGCCGTCGAGTCGGGCGAAAGCGATATCCTTGACGAATTGGAGCCCGTACCAGCGTGAGCCGCTATGCCGTCACTCTGCAACACGACATCGAGCTTCCGGACTCGGTGACGTCCACCTGGCTCCGGAACGTCGCCCGGCAGGCCTTGCGACACCAGGACCAACCAACGGGCTCGCAAGTGACGATCGTTTTGACCGACGATGCCACGATGGGGAAGCTCAATGCCGACTACCGGCGCGTCGACGCTCCCACCGATGTGCTCGCCTTTGCCAGCAGCGAAGGCGAGCCGTTCGTCCTTCCAGAAGGCGCCCGACGGCACCTTGGGGATGTTGTGATCTCGCTGGAGACCGCCGAGCGGCAAGCATCGGAGCGCCACCATCCCGTCGAGCACGAGCTAGCGCTCCTGATTGTGCACGGATGCCTGCATCTGCTAGGCTATGACCATGCCACGTCGAAGGAAAAGGACCGCATGTGGTGCGTGCAACGCAACATCATGCGGCAGATCTTGGGGGACGCCTATGCGCCGTGATCGCCCAGCGGATGCTCTCCGGCCTACGAACATCAGCTCAAGCTATCTGGACTATGCGGAGGGCTCTGCCTTGATTACCTGTGGCAACACGCGCGTCCTATGCGCAGCAACGGTCAAGCCAGGCGTGCCTGACTGGCTAGCGGGCACGGGCTCAGGCTGGATCACCGCCGAGTACGCCATGCTGCCCCGAAGCACGATGCGCCGCACGCCGCGAGAGACGCACGGCCTGGGCGGCCGCACGCAGGAGATCCGCCGGCTGATAGGACGTTCGCTACGAGCGGCCGTAGCCCTTGAGGCGCTGGACGAGCACACGATCATCATCGATTGCGATGTCATCCAAGCCGACGGAGGCACACGCACTGCTTCCATCACGGGCGGCTATGTCGCACTGGCGCTCGCCACTCGCAAGATGGTCGAGGTCGGAATGGTTGAGCATCCCATCGCGCTGACGCCCATTGCGGCCGTCAGTGCCGGAATCGTCGATGGCGAGCTCCTGCTCGATCTCTGCTACGAGGAGGACAGCCGCGCCGATGTCGATCTGAACGTCGTGATGAACGCCCAAGGCGCCTACGTCGAGGTTCAGGGGACCGGAGAGGGCAGTACGTTCACTCGTCGGGAGCTCGACGGTCTGCTCGATCTCGCGGCAAGCGGCATTGGCCATCTACTGAGGCTGCAGCAGGACGCGCTGCAGCCCTGAACATGCCAAAGGGAGGCAATCTGTGATTCCTACGCGCGAGGATGCCTGGACGTTGCTCAACGAGCACACCAAGAACCCGAATCTCGTCAAGCACGCGCTTGCCGTCGAGGCCGCCATGGCCGCCTATGCCGAACGCCTTGGGGGCGATGTGGAGCAGTGGCGGGTAACCGGTCTGATCCACGACTTTGACTATGAGGAGCACCCTACCGCCGAAGAGCATCCAGCCGTAGGCTGCGGCATCCTAGAGTCGTTGGGCTGGCCGGATGAGATCATCGAGGCCGTCAAGGGCCACGCCCCCTACCTCGGCGTAGCTCGCGAGACGCCCATGGCGAAAGCCCTGTTTGCGGTGGACGAGCTCACGGGGCTGATTGTCGCCTGCACGCTCGTGCGGCCCAGCAAGAGCCTTCACACACTGAAAGTCAAGTCGGTCATGAAAAAGTGGAAGGACAAGTCCTTCGCGCGCGGCGTCAACCGCGAGGACATCGAGCTTGGGGCGGAAGAGCTCGGCGTGCCCCTGCGTGAGCATGTCGGATTCGTCATTGAGGCCATGCGCAGGGTAGCCCCCGAGCTCGGACTGGATGGCTCCTGAACCACGAAGATAGGACACCATTGGTGCAACCAGCGCGTCGCAGCGGATACTGGTGGATCGGAGGTCTGCTGATTCTCGCTTTGGTGGGAATCACGCAGGCGTGCTCCCGCCAGCCCATCGGCCAGAGCACATTGGCCCCCACACGTGGCGCTACCGTTGCGGCACGCCCCAGCTTGACGGCGTCGCCGACGGTTACCCCTACCCCGACCCCTATGCCACCAACTACGACGCCATCGCCAACACTGACCTCGACGCCACTGCCGACCGCGACCCCAACACCTAGCCACACACCGACGCCCACTCTCACACCGACCGCGACGCCGACGCCGGAACCGGTCGTGTACGTCGTACAGCCGGGCGATCGCTCGGGAGTTCGGGGTCAGCATCGACGATCTGGCAGAGGCCAACGGCATCGATCCTGAGGACATTCTCAGCATCGGCCAAGAGCTCGTGATCCCCATGGAGCCCGAAGCGACGGGACCCACATCGGTCCCCATGACGCCGACAGTACCAACGCAGACGCCTACCAACACAGCAACGGCGACACCCACTCCCTCGCCATCGCCAACCGCGTCGTCCACACCCACCGCATCGTCTACGCCGTCAGTGACGGCATCAGCCACATCTGCGCCCACATCGACGGCCACTGTAACAGCCACCACCACGCGGCTGACCAGGACACCGACGGGTACCGTCACACGGGCTACGACACAAGCCGAAACGCCCACGGCTTCTCGCACCGCGCCTCCGACGGCGACGACAGAGCCGACCATGGTCGCCGACATCATCCACACGGTTGAACAAGGAGAGTATCTCGGGCTGATTGCCAGACGCTACGGCATTGACGCAGACGTGATCGCCAAGGCCAACGGAATCACGCCAGACTCGGTCCTTAGCATTGGACAGAAGCTGCTGATTCCGTCGGTGCCCGTTACACCGACCGCCACACCACGTCCCACGCAAGCGTCGCTGGTTGAGGAACCGACAAGCGCGCCGGAGCAGCCACGCGCCGACATCATCCATACTGTCGAGCAAGGAGAGTACCTTGGCCTCATCGCGCGGCAGTACGGCATCGACGCGGGCCTCATCGCGGAGGCCAACGATCTCACGGAGGATACGGTACTCCGCATCGGCCAGGAGCTGGTCATACCGTCCATCCCGGTGACGCCATCGCCCACGTTCACGCCCACCCCGACATTCACGGCAACCCCTACGCTAACCCTAACGCCTACCCTCATACGCCGCACCGAGACCCATCCCTACCGGGCTCCCTTTTTGCTGGGACCCGTGCAGGAAACCAGCTACCGAAGAGCTGACGCCAACATCCTGCTCAACTGGACCTCGGTGGGCATTCTTGACACGAACGAGTGGTACCGCGTCGCCATGTGGCCCAGAGGACGAAGCGAGGATCCGATCGAGTTCTGGACCAAAGCGACGTCCTGGCGACCGAATCCCACGATGCTGCCAGAGAGCTGGGCCAATGCCACCTATGTGTCTTGGTCCGTGACCGTGGTTGAGCGAATGCCCGGCAATCCTCCGTGGCGTGCCCTCAGTCCGAGCAGCCGCACAAGGCGCTTCTCGTGGAACAGGCAGACCCTTTCCCCCTAGACGATAGGAGTTCTCGATGATGAGACTCAAGACACTATCCGCCCTCTTGGTCTTTGCACTCGTGGTATCGGCCTGTGCAGGCCCAGGAGGCACCAGCCGCGCTACCGCCAGCGCCGTCCCCGGACGCGGAGATTCGCCCATTGAGAGCGAAACGATAGCAGAGACGGATACCCCGGGCTCCCCCACCCAGCTGCCGCCGGTTACGCCGACGGTGCTACCCATCTCTGTCACCCCAGAGCCGCCTCTGGCCGAACCGTTCCCACCGATGGATGAGATCCCGGTGGACCAAGCAGAGGTCATCGAGAACTGGGATATGACAGAGGGGCCACAGGGATGGCGCCCCACGCATGATCTGGCCCGCTTTGTGTCCGAAGAGGATGGCATCCACACCCAAGCCACGGGCGGCGATCCCTACATGTTTGGGCCCAGCATCAGCATCGAGGCCGAGGACGCTCCATACCTCCAGGTACGGATGCGTAGCACCAAGGGCAAGCATGCCCAAGTGTTCTGGGAGGTCGATGGTCGCGCCTTTAACGAGACCGACAGCTACCACTTTGACGTGGAGGATGACGGCGCATGGCAGACCTACCTACTCCCTCTCAAGGAGAGCGCCGCATGGCAGGGTCATATCACGCGAGTTCGCCTGGACCCGTCCAATGCCAAAGGCGGCGAGATCACCATCGCTTCGATCCGCCTGCTCGGTCCACTACCCGGACGGCTGGCACTGGACATCCTGGGGGCTTCTGTAGGCATCGTGCCAGAGGGTGAGAGCTTTCAGATCCAAGCCGTCGTGCGCAACGGAGGAGACCGGCCTACGTCGCCGAGCACACTGTCGCTGGCAAGCGGTTCAGGGCTTCGCGTGTTGTCTGACGCTGACGCCGTGCCTTCGCTTGCGCCCAACGGCACGTACACCTTGACCTGGGAGGCCGCCGCCGAGTCTGGCCCGCATCTCTTTGCCGTCCAGGATGACACCCGATGGCTGGGACGAAGCGAGATCGTGTGCGAAAGCGACGATCAGGGGGAGCCGCTCACCTTGCAGCATGAGGATTTGCGCCTTGTGCTGCCTCGGCAGCCCTACGGATATGGCACCGGCACCGTCTATTGGCGGCAGGGCGACGAGTGGCGTGCAGCAGGACGTCTTCGATCAGCCGGGCGGTTGATCTATGTGGACGAGGCCGGCAACAAGCGCATGGCTTTGGTCTACGCTCAAGCATACGCGATGGACAACGACCGCATCACCCTTGTGGCCGAGCATACAGACGTTGATGGCCACGCCTGGACGCTCACCACCACGTTTGTCACCGCTCGCGACCGTCCGTGGTTCCGCGTAGAGAGCGTGCTCCGAACCAGCGCCCCGGGCCATCTCTTGGCGTGGTCAGGGCCCGACTATCTACCTGGTGAAGGGGCCTTTGGCACCGCCAAAGAGAGCGGCCTCTTCCCTGGTTTGGAGTTTCTCCTCGACGACGAGCTCAGCTCCGGCACCGACTTTTTCGATGCCAGCGTCGCCGACCGGTTCGTGCCGCATCCGAACAAGGTCACCATCCCGCTCATGTCTGTCACGCACCAAGGCCTCGTAACCGGCCTGATGCGGGACCCGCTCCAAGAGTGGGCATCCGGGCACGAGCGGCCGGCAGCCCTCTATGCAGTACCCAATCGCTGGGATCACCAGCCCAATCACCTAATGCGCCTGTTCGCTCCGGGCGCAACCGCAGGGCTCGACGAGAATGCCGAGTGCGTGGCAGAGCCCGTTGCCATAGACCCCACCGAGGAGCAACGCTTGTCGTACCAGCTCTTTGCGGCACCTGCGACGGACGAGCTCGCAGCGCTGCAGATCTGGCTAGGCGAGCACGGTGTAGCGGATCTGCCGGCGCAGCCGTTCTCCTACGAGCGATCCATCGAGCTCGCGCTTGGGTCCTACGTCGACACCACGTGGGAGCCCAGTGACGACGGCTGGCATCTGGCGCTCCACGATCCCTGGGGACCCGGCGCGGACAATGTGGCTGCGCTCCACCTATGGTGGTCCACCCTTACCGAAGCCGCGCCTGGCAGCGATGCGGCAGAGGCGCGGCAGATCGCCAGCGAAGGCACCGGTATCGCGACTCGCTACGGGGGCCCGATCCCGTGGCGCTACTTACCCACACTCGCGATGCACATGGCAAGCTCGCCCACAGGGCTCGTCTTGGGCAAGGAGCTAGCGTATCACAACCTCGTCGCGCAAACGTCGGACGGCGGGTTCGTCTTCACGCCTGATCCTTCAGAAGCACGTCCCTTTGGGCGTCTGGGCGATACCTCTACGGGCCACACCGCCATGCACACCTTCCCGTTACTCTTTGGGGCACGCCTCTATGGCGATCGCAGCCTTGAGGTGGTGGGCATGCGCGCGTTGGACTATCTCCAAGCCCAGCCCTATCGTCCGGAGGGAGCCCAGACCTGGGAGCTGCAGCTACACGTGCCCGACTTGCTAGGAGCCGCCTGGTGCGTAGGGAGCTATGTTGAGGCCTACCGCCTGACGGCCGACGAGAGCTACCTCGAGGAAGCGCAACGCTGGGCGCTCGCTGGCATGCCCTTTGTCTACCAGTGGAGCGCGTCCGACCGAGACCTCATGGCCTATGGCACCATCCCAGTGTTTGGAGCCACGCGCTATAGCTGGCCATGGACAGGGCGTCCCGTGCAGTGGAACGGCTTGGGCTACGCCATCGCGTTGATGGACCTCACCGAGGTACTGGACGAGGCCAGTGTCGCGCCGGACGTCAACTGGGCTCAAGTGGCAGAAGGTATCGTCATTGCGACGATGCAAATGCAGGCCACAGAGGGAGAGTACTTCGGCATGTACCCCGACGCATGGGATGTTGT
>CAYOBT010000119.1:0-7255 GCA_964402205.1 uncultured Anaerolineales bacterium | reverse complement strand
CGGCGGCCTCTTCCAGCCGCGACAACACGCCATCCAGCAACTCGTGGATCGCCTCATCTTGCATGGTAGCCCTCCTGCGGACCAATCTAGGCGGGGCCAGGGACCACGTCAAGCCACCAAACGCCTCTCTCGCCCACGGGCGGCCTCCAACCCTCGATAGTTTGGCGATTTGCGCCCTCTTGGCCAACTATCACATAGATTCCCCCAACAACGTTGCTGATAGGGCTTGACAACACCAATAATCTGTGGTAGGCTGTCCGCAGAAAGGAGGCTCCATGCACCCCATGCTACACGCTTGCCCCAACTGCGGGGCCGCCATGATGGTCACTCGCCTATCGTGCACCAACTGCGAGACGACCGTCTCCGCACGCTTCGAGACCGATAGCTGCGCCTTCTGCCAACTCCCCGATGACAGCCTCACGTTCCTCACCGACTTTGTGCGACTGAGAGGCAACCTACGCGAGCTGGCCCGCGAGCGCGAGATGTCCTACTGGACGGCCCGCACACGGCTCAACGAGATCATCGAGGAGCTTGGCTACGAGGCACCCGAGACCAGCGACGAGGAAGAGCGCGAGGTGACCCGCATCCAGATCATCGAGCGGCTCCAAGCTGGCGAGATCACCGCGGACGAGGCCGCCGAACAGCTCCAAGAGTTGCGACGCTGAAAAGGAGGAGGGCCATGAACGAGGCACAACGCCGCATCCTGCAAATGCTTCAGGACGGTAGCATCACCGCGGAAGAGGCCGAGCGCCTCCTCGACGCCGTCCGCGACGACAAGCCCAAAAGCTCTGGCACCACCACCAAGGAAACCACTTGGGACCCCACGGCCTGGATGCGCGCCGAACCCGGCGTGGACGAGGAAGAAGCCATTTTCGGCAGGCGACAGCGCTCCTACCGCTTGTCACCTGGGGCCACCGTCATCATTCGCCAGGGATTCGGCCCCCTCACCGTGCGCACCACCTCAGGCAACGTCGCCGAGATCGACAGCGACTCGCCGCCCATGTACGGCGCCCGCACCGACGACAACCGCCTCATCATCACCAGCAGCTTTGCGCCCCTTACGGTGCGAATTCCAGACACCGTCCGTGAGCTGGATATCGAATCCAAGGCCGGGCCCGTGAACCTCAAGAGCCTGCCCAGCGCCCTACGGTCGCTGACTGCCCACTGCAAACTCGGCCCGCTCAATGTCAAGCTGGGCCCCATCACCGAGGGCGACTTTGAGATCCGCAATCACGTGGGCCCCATCAACGTCAGCATCCATCCCGATGCGGGCTTTGTCCTCGAGACAGAGGGCTCGATCGTGAACGTCGACCTGGATCTGCACAGCGAGTCTGGCGGCATCCGCCACAACCGCGGCCGCTATGGCAAAGGCGATGCTCGACTGCGGGTGCGCTCCAGCCTGGGCCCCGCCAATATCCGCCTGACCAAGCCCAGTGAAGACGAGGAACCAGCCCAGACCGACCACACCAATCCAGACGAGGCCCAGAGCCAAGGTTCATCGGAGCCAGAGCCCTTTGCCAATCGCGCCGATACGCATGAGCGCGAGCATGGCCGACCCACCCGTCGGCTCGACGAGGACGACGAGGACCTGCCCTTTGGCCTAGAAGACGACTGATCGCCGATACCACAAACGGGCGCTCCTCCCTTGGAGCGCCCGTTCCCACCTATCCAGAGCGACCGACTCTGGCCGACCCGCCTGGATCAGTCCTCGTCGTCGTACATCACCATACCTACGGTGCCGGGACCCACGTGCGTCCCCAACACAGGCGAAAGCTGGCCCATGCCCATGCTCGCCGGATTATACGCCACGTTGATCCGCTCTGCCAACGCCATAGCATCGGCGGGCGCGGCGGCATGCATCACCCACGAGCGCACCTTACGGCTCGGATCGAGTCCATCCGTCGCCACCTCGTACACGCGATCCATCGCCTTTTTCCAGGTGCGTGCGCGCTCCACCGCGTCGATATAGCCCGTCTCGTTGTCCAGCACCAAGAGCGGCTTCAGCTGGAGCACCGTCCCCAGAAGCTTGGCCGCGCCACCAATGCGCCCGCCGCGATGGAGATACTCGAGCGTACTCACCGCGAAATAGACGCGTATCCGCTGCCGCACGCGCTCCGCGGCTGCCAGCATCTCCCGCGCGCTGCCGCCGCCGTCGCGCACTTGGGTGGCCGCCAGCACCTGCATACCCAACCCCATGGACGTGGAAAACGAGTCCATCACGTGGACAGGAATGTCCACGTGAAGCGCCGCAGCTGTCGCCGAATCGTAAGTGCCGCTCAACTGGTCGCTGATGGTGATCACCACGATCTCCTCGGCGCCCTGCTCCATCACCTGCTTGTACACCCCCACAAAGTCAGTCGGCGTAGGTTGCGACGTCGAAGGGGACGCCGCATCGTTGGCCAGACGCTCGTAGAAGGCCTCCTTGGTGATGTCCACACCGTCGCGTAGCTGGTCCTCCCCCCAGATGACATACAATGGCACGATGAGAACGTCATTCTGCGCTGCTACCTCGGGCGAGAGGTCGCTGGTACTATCGGTGATGACCGCGATGCGATGTGATGGCTCCGCCATGTGCATACTCCTCCTTTATCTCTGGCATCTACAACACGCGCATGGCGCGAGGGTTACGCCGTGCCGAGCGGTTGCGCGCGACGCGTCGCATGCTACACTACAGGCGATCGCAGTCGCCAATGCCACCAAGGGAGCGGCTACCATGACCAAGCCCCGCATCGCGGACTATGTGGCACAGCTCTATCGAGGATGGTTCCGTGCCGGTGGCACCCACGGCCGCCTCACGCCCAAACGCATCGGCGTGTTGCTGGCGTTCTCGGTCCTCTACCCCCTCATCGAGGCCCTGAACTGGCTGGGCTTTGCCCTGGACAATGTGCTCTTTCCCAACTGGCGCCATGCCGACCTCCATGCGCCCGTGTTCATCATCGGCAACCCTCGCAGCGGCACCACCTTTCTGCACCGTCTCCTCATGCGCGACAGCGACACCTTCTATGTGATGGAGACCTGGGAGACCTTGCTGGCCCCCTCAGTGACGCAGCGCGTTGTCTTGAAAAGCCTGGCTCGTTGCGATCGCGCTCTGGGGCATCCCATCGCGCGACTCCTGGCCACCGTCGAGCGGAGCCTCCAGCGGGGCATCCCCATGCACGGCATCGGCCTGCGCAAGCCCGAGGAAGATGAGGGCATGCTGGCGCACATCTGGGCGGGGCTCATGCCGTGGGGGTTCTTCCCCGAGGCCAAGCTCCCCGCCGCCGCCCGCTTTGACGACGATCTCCCCCGCGAGGAGCAGGACACCATCCTGCGCTTCTACCGAGATTGCCTGCTGCGCCACGCCCATGCCCGCACCCACGGCCAGCACTATCTCGCCAAGAGCCCAGCCTTCTCTGGCAAGATCGTCGCGCTGCTACGCCATATCCCGGACGCCCGCTGCATCGTTCTGGTGCGAAGCCCGCTGCAGCAGGTACCCTCGGAGATGAGCCTGCGATCCTTCATCTGGCACCGCTTTTCCGACCCGCTCGAGCCCTACCCTCTGAAGGAGCAGGTCCTGCAAAAGATCGCCTACTGGTACCAGCATCCGCCCGAGGCGCTTGCCGATCAGCCTGACGACCGCCATCTCTTTGTGACGTACGACGAGTTGACAGCCGACCCCGAGGCAGCCGTCCGCCGCATCTATGAGCGATTCTCGCTAGAGATGTCGCCAGCCTATGCCGAGATCCTTGCCCGCGAGGCTGCAAAGGCCCGTCGCTACCAGTCGCGCCACCGCTACACCATCGAGGCCGTCGGCTTGACGCGCCAAGAGATCGTGCAGCGATACCGCGACGTGTTCGACCGCTATGGGTTTGATACGGGCGCCCCAGGCGAGGCGGAGGAAGAGGACCACGCCGCCGCCGCACGTCGCCGACGTCGTCCACGACGTGCGGGACGCAGTCGCCGGCAAAGGGATCGCCCCCGTCCCGCGGACCCATCCTAGTCGAAGCCGTCTCTTTTGCTCGCACCATCGCGTTGCCTTTTGGCTGTTTTTTCCGTACAATCGACCTAGTTGGTTTGATGGGTTATCCCTTGGCTCACCTAGGTTGCGAGATCGCAACGTGGGGCCCCACGCGCAGGAGGTATTCGATGGCAGAACGACCCACCCGCACGCTGGTAGTCTTTACGTCATTGGACGGCAACACGCGCGCCGTCGCCCAGTCCATCGCGGAAGCGGTGAACGCCGACCTTGCTGAGGTCGAGCTGGTCAAGCCGCTCCCCACGGGATTCATGCGCTTTGTGGTGGGCGGTTTCTCCGCCGTCCTCAAGCTCAAGCCGGCCATTCAGCCGCTGGACGTGGATCCCAACGCCTATGACCTGCTTTTTGTAGGCACGCCGGTCTGGGCCAACAATTTCGCGCCTGCGCTGCGCACTTTTTTCCAAGAGCATCCCGTGTCGGGCAAGGTGGCCGCCCTGTTCGCCACCTGCAAGGACGACGCCAGTCGCAGCCTGGATGACCTCTCGGGGACGCTCAGCGGCAACAAAGTCCTCACCAAGCTCGGCCTCTCCAACAAGGAAGGCATGGGTGAAACCGAGATCAAGCGAGCCACCGAGTGGGCCGTCACCATCTATGACAAGGTCCGGATGGGCCGGGTCTAGAGGCCATGCCTGACCAAGGGCGGGGCGACGATCAAGACGGCGAGCGCCCCGCCCAAGCCCCCATCCCTGATCTCGCGCAGTACCGCCGCCAGACCGAGCGCCGCCTCATCCTGGGCGGCATCGCCATCGTGGTGATCGTGGGCGGCGCGCTGATCTTGCTCCTGTACGATGGCGGCGCTCTCGCTGGCGCGTGGGTCTGCCTGGGAGCCATGGCGCTCCCCATCGCCGCCATCATGGGCGCCCTCCTCCTCTTCCAGTGGCTCGGCCGTGAGCCCCGCAACCGCCGTTGAAAGGAACCCCGATGCCATCCATTGCCACCGACTATCTCATGGACCGCGGCGATCCCTCCCCGTTTCTGGAGCACATCGCCGACGCAGGCTTTCGCTACGTCCACTGGTGCCACCATTGGAGCGGGGATATGCTCTATTCCCGCCACGAGATCGCCCAGATCGGCCGCTGGCTCGGTGCCTATAGCCTCACGATGCTCGACCTGCACGGCAGCGCCGGCCTCGAAAAAGCCTGGATGTCCCTGGAAGAGTTCCGCCGCCTCGCCGGCCTCGAGCTCGTCGAGAACCGCTTGGCCATGACCGCCGAGCTTGGCGGCGACGCCGTCGTCATGCACCTGCCTCACCTCGCCAATCCTCCCGAACGCCAGTGGGATCAGGTCCGGCGCACCCTGGACGAGCTCCAGCCCATTGCCGCCGCCCTCGGCGTCCGCATCGCGCTCGAGAACTATGCCAGCAATCGCCCCGAGGACTGGGACGCCCTCGAGCGCGTCCTGTCCTGGTATGACGATGACGTTGTCGGGTTCTGCTGGGACGCCGGCCACGCCAACATTGGCGACTGCGACGGCCTGGCGCGGGCCGAGACTATCATCGACCGCCTGCTGGTGACCCACCTCCACGACAACGACGGCACAGGCGACCAGCACCGACCGCCCTATGACGGGACGCTGGACTGGCAACGCCTCACGCGCATCGTGGCCGCATCGCCCTACCGCAAGCCTCTCACCTTGGAGGTGGGCATGGGCGCATCGGGCATCAGTGACGAGGCCGCCTTCCTGCGGCACTGCTACCAACTCGGCGAGAGACTGGAAGGCATGGTCGCCGCCGCTCGCGCGGTCTAGCCCTTGACGGCGATCTGCGCCGACGCTATTCTCGGCGCAGACTTCTTTCGGCGACTGGAGGTGGCCCGTGGATGCCTACCTCGGCCGGCTGCTGGATGGTACGTACCGCTTGGACAAGCTCCTTGGGCAGGGCGGCATGGGTGCCGTGTTCTGCGCCCGCGACAGCCGCCTAGAGCGCGACGTCGCCATCAAGCTCATGCACCCCCACCTCGCCGCCCAGACTGGCTTTCGCGAGCGCTTTCTCCAAGAGGCCCGCGCCGTCGCCCGCCTGACCCACCCCGGCATCGTGCGCGTGTACGCCTTTGGCCCGGGTCCCGAGACTCTCTACCTTGTCATGGAGCTGCTCGCGGGCGCGTCGCTCCGCAACTGGCTGGCCCTCTTGCGAGAGGAGGCCCAAGTCGCCGGCGTCGAGGATAGCCTCGCTCTGGGGATCGAGATCGCCAACGCTCTCGACTATGCTCACCAGCAGGGCGTCTTTCACCGCGACATCAAGCCAGGCAACATCCTGCTCTGCCCGCTACCTCCCGAGGAGCGCGTGCCGGGAGGCCTCTCGTTTCGCCCCGTCGTCACCGATTTCGGCCTGGCCAAGCTGGCGGCCGGCGGCATCCAGAGCCTGACGGGTACCACCGTCGGCACGCCGGCCTACATGGCGCCGGAACAGTGCGAGGGCGCCCCCATCGACGGCCGCGCCGACGTCTATAGCCTGGGCATCGTCCTCTATGAGCTGCTGACCGGCCGACCGCCCTTTGAGGTGAGTACCATCACCGAGGCCATCCGCGCGCACACGCGGACCGCGCCACCTCCGCCGCGCACCTTGACGCCGGACCTGCCTAGCCAAGTCGAGCAGGCTGTACTAACGGCGCTAGCCAAGGCGCCCGACGATCGCTTCCAGACGGCGCACCAGATGGCCGACGCTTTGCGATCCGCGATGCTGGCGCTGGAGACCGCGCAAGCCGAGCCCAGCGCCGGTGCTAGCAGCCTCTCAGCGCTGGTGTTGACCCGCCCTGCTCCCCAGGGCGCCGCCACCGACGCCGAGCCTACGCCCTCGGAGCCAGCGCTCGCGCGCTGGCTCCTGACGCTCGCCGATGCCCAGGGGGCGACACAGTCCGTGGCACTCCCCAACGGTCGGCACACCATCGGCCGCAGCGAGAGCTGCGACATCACCTTGGACGAGAAACGGGTCTCGCGCACCCATGCGGAGGTGCTCGTCGAAGGCGACCGTGTGACGCTGGTGGATCGCAACTCGACCAATGGCACCTACCGCGACGGCGTCAGGCTGGTGCCTGGCATGCCGGAGGTCTGGCGCGCCAGCCATACGGTGCGCATCGGAGGCTTTGCGCTGAGGCTATCTTCGGTTGGCGGCGCGCCAGGCCTCCAGGCCACGGCGCCTCCCGAGTCGGCCGGCCCACGCGACGTCGTCACGCCCACCACCGGCCTCGATGCCATCCAGGCCGAGCTTGTGCCCACGAGCGTCTCCCTCGCGCCCGACGAGCG
>CAYOBT010000118.1:0-7288 GCA_964402205.1 uncultured Anaerolineales bacterium | reverse complement strand
TCAGACATAGTTTATCTACTCTCCAAGATCACGCGCGTGGCGCTCTCTAGATGATTCCCATCGGAAAGCTCTATCCCGATAATCTATCGAGCGAGTTGAGGGCATCCGTAAGGCGCTCGTATGTCAACCCGGCATCGGCCAGAATGCGGGCCAAGGCGCTTTGCCGGGCCATGATGGCCAGGAGCAAGTGCTCCGTCGATATCCTCTTCCTCCCACGCCGAAGAGCCATCAGGTTGGCCTGCCTCAAGAACCCGTAGACTTCTGGCAGGATCCCCAGGCGGTTGGCCGAATGCCCAGGCGGCAAGAATGCTAGGTCCTCACCTGCAGAGAGCTTGGCTATGCGTCCCACAATCCGGGACGCATCGACGGCCAGCCTATCGCATGCGACACGCAGCGTCTCACCAGGCTCATCGAACAACGCCAACATGATATCTTCAGCGGTCAACACGAATCGACGTTGCAGCGCGGTTTCGCATGGGCGTCGCAGCACCAGCTGCGCTTCCTTGTCAAGACGCTCGCCCGTCAGCATAGCTCTACTACTCTCGCCAACGGCCGATCGCTGCTAACTAACGGCCGCTCACATTGCACGCGTTCACTATACCGAGCGGCCATATAGCTAGCAAAACGTCACGTCGACTACTCCACAAAACGATGCAGACTCGGCCGCTATTCGGATTCGACCAACGACGGCTCTTGTGCAGGTGAGAAGTGATACTCACCATCCTCGACATCCACCAACACGGTGTCACCCGCGCGGAACCGGCCCTGCAGCAGCTCCATGGCCAGAGGGTCCTGGAGGCGTCGCTGGATGGTCCGCTTCAGGGGACGCGCTCCGTAGGACGGATCGTACCCCTCGTCGGCCAGCTGCGTCTTGGCAGCAGGCGTTACGTCTAGGTCGATCTGCTGCTGTGCTAGCAACTCGGCGAGACGCCGAAGCTGAATATCGACGATCTTGAGCAAGTGTTCTCGCGTCAGCGAGTGGAAGAGAATGATCTCGTCCACACGGTTCAGGAACTCGGGGGGGAAGCGCTCACGGAGCGCTCGCATCACCCTGTCTCGCACCTCAGGCTTGTCGGGATCGGTCGCTTTGCTGATCCACTGGCTGCCGATGTTGGACGTCATGATAATCACGGCGTTGCGAAAGTTCACAGTCCGACCCTTGCCATCGGTAAGACGCCCATCGTCCAGGATCTGCAGGAGAACGTTGAACACCTCCGCGTGTGCCTTCTCGATCTCATCCAAGAGAACCACCGAATAGGGACGCCGCCGCACAGCCTCGGTCAACTGGCCGCCCTCGTCATACCCAACATAGCCTGGCGGCGCACCAATCATGCGCGCCACTGTGTGCCGTTCCTGGTACTCGCTCATGTCGAGCCGCACCATGGCATCCTCGTCGTCAAAGAGAAACTCGGCCAGGGCGCGCGCTAACTCGGTTTTGCCTACGCCCGTCGGCCCGAGGAAGATAAAGCTCCCGATGGGACGGTTGGGATCCTGGAGACCGGACCGGGCGCGCCGCACGGCGTTGGATACCGCCTGAACGGCCTCGTCTTGGCCCACAACGCGCTGGTGGAGACGATCCTCCATCTGGACAAGCTTGGTCATCTCGCCCTCGAGCAAGCGCGAGACCGGTATGCCGGTCCAGTTGGAGACGATCTCGGCAATGTCTTCCTCTGTAACCTCCTCTTTCAGAAGGCTCTGCTCCCGATGCGCTTCAGCAAGGCGTTCCTCTTGCGCCTCGAGCTGCTTCTCCAGCTTCAGGATGTCGGAATAGCGCAGCCGCGCCGCTTTCTCCAGGTCTCCGGTGCGCTCGGCGATCTCCGCCTGTGCGCGCAGATCTTCCAGTTGGGCTTTGCTATGTTGCACAGCCTCGATGGCTTCTCGTTCACGGCCGTACCGAGCCTTGAGCGCAGCTAGCTCCTCTTGGCGGTCGGCAAGCTCCTGGCGAATCCGCTCGAGGCGTTCCTTGCTGGCCTCGTCTCGCTCCTTGCTAAGGGCTTGCTGCTCGATCTGAAGCTGCATGATGCGCCGCTCGCACTCGTCGATCTCTCGCGGCGAGCTATCGATCTCCATGCGCAAACGAGCCCCTGCCTCATCCACCAAGTCAATTGCCTTGTCCGGCAGGAATCGGTCCGCGATGTAGCGATCGGATAGCATGGCAGCGGCGATGAGGGCCCCATCCTGGATGCGTACGCCGTGGTGGACCTCGTAGCGTTCCTTGAGGCCGCGGAGAATGCTGATCGTCTCTTCTACGGTAGGCGCATCGACAAAGACGGGCTGGAAACGCCGCTCCAAGGCCGCATCCTTTTCGATGTACTTGCGATACTCGTTCAGCGTCGTGGCGCCAATGCAGTGGAGCTCGCCTCGCGCGAGCAGCGGCTTGAGCATGTTGGAGGCATCCAGCGAGCCCTCGGCCGCGCCAGCACCCACAACGGTATGCAGCTCATCGATAAAGAGGATGATCTGCCCCTCAGAGCCGGTGATCTCCTTCAGCACCGCCTTCAGGCGCTCCTCGAACTCGCCTCTGTACTTGGCACCGGCCACCAACGCGCCGAGGTCCAGCGCAACGATCCGCTTGTCTTGGAGACCTCGGGGCGTGTCGCCCTTGACGATGCGTGTCGCCAGGCCCTCCACAATGGCCGTCTTGCCGACGCCTGCCTCGCCCACCAGGACAGGGTTGTTCTTGGTTCGGCGAGAGAGCACCTGGATCACGCGACGGATCTCTTGGTCGCGCCCGATCACGGGATCCAGTTTCCCATCTCGGGCGGCTGCCGTGAGATCGCGTGCGTACTTTTCCAGGGCTTGGTAAGTGGCCTCAGGATTCTGTCCGGTTACGCGCTGAGAGCCACGTATGCTGGCCAGAGCTTGTAGCACGGCATCGGCCGAGAGCCCGCGATCGCGCAGCATCTGGCCAGCCCAGCCACGATCTTCCTGCAAGCAAGCCAGGAACAGATGCTCCGTTGAGACAAACTCATCGCGCATGCCCTCCGCCTGCTGTGTGGCATTCCGCAACAGCGCAGATAGGCGCTGAGACATATAGAGTTGGGCCGGCCCCTGCACGTGTGGCTGCTTGGCGAGATGGGCCCGCACCTGCTCCACAAGCTCGGAAGGATGCGCGCCCATCTTCTCAAGAAGGGCCGGCACCACGCCATCCTGCTGCTCCAGCAAAGCTAGCAGCAGGTGTTCCACATCTATCTGGCTATGCGAGCTCTCCTGGGCAAGCTCTTGCGCTGCGGCGAGCGCTTGCTGAGCTCGCTGTGTCATTCGATTCAGATTCATCTATGTCATCTACCTCTTGTCACTGTACAACGGGTCTATCTATGGACACCATCAAACACACGGCTAGTAGCGCAGCAATGCCGCGATACGTCCGGCCCGCTGTAGTTCCTCGTTCTCTCGGACAATGTTGACACTGGCCCCTGTTTCGATCGCTTTGTGAATGGCGCGATCCACCGCGTCGCCCACCTCGCGGAACTCTATGCCGCCACAGAACGGACACGTCCCGCTGAGGCTGGGAGCAATGTACTCGCACTGCGTACACATGGTTCCGGGCGTCGAATAGCCCTCATCTACCAAGAGCAGGCGCACGCGCCCCTCCTGGAGAGAGTAGAGAGAATCCGCCAGACCGATAACCCCCGCGCCCCCTTTGTTGGCGGCGGTGATGGTCTCGCTCACCAGTTGGCGCTCCTCGTCGGTATCGGCATCCAGCGCCACATCGAGCGACCGCTGAAGCACCTCTGCTGGCCGCGCTGCCATATTGACAGCGAATTCGCCAATCAGACTCCGCTCCAGTGCGCTCGGCAGCAACGACTTGACCTGGGCGACCACATCCTCGCTTCCCGCCAACACCCAGCGAGCGCAATCATGGTCCGCTGTGTAGGCGCTGATGACATCGAGGGCCTGCTTCAGATTGCGCAGTGCGAGTTGATCCTCATGCCGCTGATAGCGGGCGGCCGCCCAGCCACCCTGTCGATGGTGCTTGAGCTCCTCGCCTACCACCTCCGAGACGGGCGTGATCTTGCCACCCTCAACCAGGAACAGGCGCAGCGCCTCCCGATCCACTAGCGCTACGACATACCGACCGAAGCGATCCAGCACATCTACCAACGTTCGGACCACCGGCTTGGTCGAGCAGTAGGCTCGGGTTGGTACGCTAATGGGCAGCGGGATCGTCCGCCAGAGGTCATCGCCAGAGACAAAGACTGCCACGCCACGCGGCTGCCAGTCATACTCATAGTCCAGGAAGCGAAACAGGCGTTCCACATCGGCCTGTGATGGTGGGTGCTCCAAGGTCTTGATGCGCTGACGCAGCATCAGCTTGACGTCGTCCTTTGACTTGTCAGAGAGATCCGTATCCAAGTAGACGCTCAGTACCGATTGCTTTCCGTCAAACCCGACTAGCCCTGCCAGCTCTTTGGCGGTGTTCACCTGGAATCCTCCTGGTCTTGCTGCGAGGCGTCGTGCCTCGCATCTTCCCGCTCAACCGCAGTCGCATCGAGCACCTCATAGTCGGCAGGCGTGACCTCCTTCTCTCCCATGTGGCGCGCCAACTCGCGCTCCAGCGATTCGACCTGCCGAGCAGCCTCGCGCTGTACGCGAGCCAGCTCGTGCTGAAGCTCCTCAATCCGTCGCGTCATGTTCAGGATAACCTCGACGCCAGCCAGATTCACTCCCAGTTCGTCGGTGAGCCGCGTGATCTTGCGTAGCCTATCGATATCGCTTGGCGAATAGAGCCGCGTCTGACCTCGCGTGCGAGAAGGCTTGACCAAGCCCACCCGTTCATAGTACCGCAAAGTCTGCGGGTGAAGGCTCACCATCCTCGCTGCCACGCTGATAAAGTAGCAGGGCTCGTCTTGTTGATAGGCATCATCGACCATGGAAGCCCCCCTAGGTTGCCTCACGTATCCTCGCGAGCTCGCGATAGAGTTGCTTCTCCTCTTCTGTAAGATCCTGTGGGATGGTGGGCGTCACGCGCACAAGCAAATCGCCGTGCTCTGATTCATCCCGCAGCCGGGGCATGCCCTGGCCCCTCAGCCGAAACACGCGCCCCGCCTTGGTCTCTGGGGGAATTCGAAGCGAGAGCCGCCCCTTGAGCGTCTCGATAATCACCTCTCCGCCAAGGACCATGGTGTACAGATCGACAGACCGGGTGAGATGCAGATCGTCGCCTCGTCGGTCAAATCGCGGATCATCGCGCACTTGGACCACGAGGTAGAGATCCCCCGGACGGCCACCGTTGGCGCCGGGCTGGCCCTCGCCAGAGATCCGGATGCGCGAGCCCGTCCGCACACCGGGAGGGATCTTGACCTCCAGCCGGCGTGAGCCGGTGTCCAGCAGTCTAACGGTCCCAGAGTAGGCCTCGCCTAGGCTGATCTCGACCGGCTGTTCTACATCACGACCGTCCACGCGGTACGCGCCTCCCGCACGGGATGCTCCACGAGGTCGCATGCCCGAGCCGAAAATCGACTCGAAAAAGTCAGAGAACCCGCCGAACGAGCCGCCCTCAGACGATCTTGCTCCTCCAAAGAGGTCGTCGATATCGACATACTCTGTGCGCACGCGGCCGCGATTGGAGGGCCCACCTGATGAGAACCACTCTGCCCAATCGAACCCGTTAGGAGAGCCCCCGGCCCGCTGCCACTGCTGGTACTGAGCGCCTAGCTGGTCGTACTTGCGGCGCTTTTCCTCATCACGGAGCACCTCGTACGCCTCATTGATCTCCTTAAATCGCTCTTCGGCCTCTTTGTTGTTCGGGTTGACATCGGGGTGATACTTGCGCGCCAGCTTGCGATACGCCTTGCGTATCTCGTCTGTAGACGCGTCCTTGCTCACACCCAGCGTCCGATAGTAATCCTTGTACTCCATCGCCGCCCATATCTTCACTAGCGTCGCGAGCCCCGAATCAAAGGTCTTGAGGCCCGCCTCTTCTGTGAACCCATTATACCCGCAAGCCCCGATTCTGTCAAGGAACTTGATAATGATCGACTCAAGTTTCCCTAGAAAGCATACGCAGCTATGCTTGACACCGATTTGAATGGATGGTATACTTGAGGATGAAAGGTTGGCTGAGAGCTCGGGTGGCGATCGCCCCCGAGGCAGATAACCTAGGAGGTGTTAGTATGAGCAGCTTGACACGATGGGAACCGTTCCGCGAGCTCGCCAATGAACGATGGAACCGTCCACGAAGTGTGCGTCCCTTTGACATCCGATGCACGGGCCTGGACCTAGGCATGGACGTCTACG
Source organism: uncultured Anaerolineales bacterium (assembly GCA_964402205.1). Lineage (GTDB taxonomy): Bacteria > Chloroflexota > Anaerolineae > UBA1429 > UBA1429 > DAIRUQ01. The sequence goes on along the minus strand of CAYOBT010000118.1, from coordinate 1,048 downwards.
AGACGGACAAAGACTTGGTCGCACAGGTAGCAGTCCCCGGTATCGATCCCGATGACATCGAGATCACCCTGACAGGAGACATGCTGACCATCCGCGGCGAAATCGCCGAGGAAGAAGAGGAAAAGGGTCGCAAGTACCTCTGGCGGGAGATGGCGCACGGGGAGTTCATCCGAAGCGTCTCTTTGCCCGATGGCCTCGACACGGACAAGGCGGAAGCCGAGTTCCAGAATGGCGTGCTGACCCTGACGATCCCCAAGCGCGAAGAGGCCAAGGCCAAGAGGATCCACGTCAAGGCGCGCTAGTTGCTGAACTTGCGAACGATCCCAGCATCTGATAGCTCAGAGCAAGCTAGGAGGGCCAACATGACCATTAGTCGATGGGAGCCATTCAAGGACCTCATGACATTGCGTGAGGCGATGGACCGTTTGTTCGAGGACAGCTTTGTGAGGCCGGGCACCCGATGGACCCCCTCGGAGGGCGTGCGACTGTCGTTGCCATTGGACGTCTACTCGACCGATGAGGAGATCGTGATCTCGGCCGCGATTCCAGGTGTCGAGCCTGACGACGTCGAGATCACCATCGAGGGAAACAACCTCTCTATCAAGGGCAATGTTTCGGGCCCGCTGGACAACGTGGACTATGTGCTGCAAGAGCGCCCCTACGGGGTGTTCAGCCGCAACCTACGCCTCAACATTCCGGTGGACGCAGATAAGGCCGAGGCCACCTTTGACAAAGGCGTCCTCACCCTGGCCATCCCCAAGAAAGACGCCGTCAAGCCGAGGACAGTCAAGGTGCTGTCGAGAGACTAGCGTCCACCCCACTGGACAAGGCGGGGATCCACATACGTGGATCCCCGCCTTTTGCTTTCCATAGAAAAAGGGCCACAGCCGTCTAGCTGGCTGTGGCCCTCGTGGCTTGCTCAGGCTACATCATGCCTGGCATGCCGCCGCCCATGCCGCCTGCTCCGCCGCCCTGCGGCGCGGGGGGCTCGGGCTCCGGGATATCGGTGATCAGGGCCTCGGTGGTCAGGATCATGGCCGCGATGGAT
>CAYOBT010000117.1:0-7300 GCA_964402205.1 uncultured Anaerolineales bacterium | reverse complement strand
AGACGGATCGGGTCCCAGTCGATGGCCTCCAGGTCAGCCGTGCTGTAGATCGCATAGGGCGCTCCCAAGAGACCAAGGGCGTGCCGTTGCTGCGCGAGGCTCTCGGCTACCAGTGGCTCGTCGCCTCCAACATAGAGCATGCTCTCGGGATCGACGAGCAACGCGACCTCGTCGACGGGCTCCCCCTCATGTTCCCGCCATGCATCCCAGATCTTCCGCATCTCACCGATGGCCGCCAAGACATCGGGATCGTCGTACCAACTCCCGAACATATCGAACCACCACATGCCCAGTCCCCTGCAGAGGGCGAGGCAGAACTCCCGCCGGAGGCCAGCGATGCTTTCGGCCGTATCAGCAAAGCCGTCGGCGTGGCCCGGAATCGCGCGGCCCAACAGCGTCACCGAGCGCGCGGTATGCGTGCGATGATCGATCTCGTGGATATAGCTCTTCCCATGGAGCTTGAGGGAATCAACACACGTCATCACGCCGCTCGCTCCGCCGATACGCCTCTCCTGGTAGGTCCCCGGTGCCATGGCAAAGTCGATGTCGGGCGAGCTGAACACGCGCTCATAGGCCAGATGCCCCTCATAGAGCAATCGCCCAGGGCCATGCTCAAGGACGTATCCATAGAACACCCCCACGGGCACCCGATGCTGCAGCACTTGCTGCGCTGCCTGCGCGAACAGCAGGATGGTATCGGCCACCAGGGCATGCCCGAATCGCCAGTAGTCGATGGCGAGCTCGTCCTCCACCGGGTCACGGAACGGCGGGTGCCCTAGATGCTCGCGCGTCGAGCGCACCGGGATGTCTACCGGATCCGGATGGCCCCGTTCCAGCCGCCACTTGCGCCATGCTGCCAGGCGGCTCGGGCTTTCCTGCCCCATCGAGTGGTCTTGCCACTCGGTCGTGCAGCCACACTGCAGCATATAGGCCCCGACGTGCTCAGCATAGCGTTCCTCCATGTGCTCCAGCAGCGCCTGCTGATAGGCCAGTGTCTCGTCGCGCCACTCTGTGCTGGCAATGGTCCCGCCTAGATCATAGAACGTATCGCGATGCCGGCCATGTTGGCCATGCAAGCGCACCCACCAATCCGGCGTGTTCAAATCCACCATGACCATAAGGTCGGCATCGGGAACGCGAGCGAGGATATCGGTCACCTGTTGGTCGAGAGGATCCCAGTCATACTGCTCAGGACCTATCCAGATGGACGGATAGGAGCAGTAGGGCACGCCCAAAGACGAGAGAGTGTTCGATGCCCCGAAACAAATGGTACGCGTTCCGAATTCTCCAAAGGCATCCAGCATGTCGGGCAGATACCGAAACGAGCGAAAGGCGAAGCATCGCACAGAAACCTCCTTGCGAGACTAGAGGAGTTCGTCAGAGGCCGCGAGAGCATCACGTACAGCTCGGTAGCGCCCTCGAAGCGCCAGATACGCGCCGTGGTGAGCGGACCGGGGCTCGTAGCGCCTCTGAACACGCGCAACGCTATCGACGGCGTCCCGCGCATTGGAGTACACGCCGGCCCCGGTGCCGGCCAGCATCGCCGCGCCGAGAGGCACCGGATGTAGCACCCCGGTCTCCTCTACGGTGATGCCCAGCACGTCCGCGGCCAGTTGCAGCCATGGCCCAGAACGAGCCCCTGGGCCTGTAGCTCGAAGTGTATGGAGGTCGATGCCAGCCTCCCGCAGACTGTCGACACTTTCCCTGACAGCCAGCATAGCTCCCTCAAGAAAGGCCTTGACAAGGTCGCCGCGACTGCTGGCAGTGGTGATGCCCCAGAGCCCGCCTTCACGAGAGGTCTCACCAGGCCCAGAGAGCACTTCCTCATGGGGCGGCAGCGCGACGATACCGGTGGGCTCGTCTGGCATCTCATCCATGAGCCTGCGATAGAAATCATAGCCATGCGCAGCCGCATCCCGCGCCTCATGCGCCATCAAAGCATCCCGCAGCCATCGCAGCACATTGCCACCGGATGGCGTGAGTGCTTCGGTCAGCCAGCGATCGGCCACAACGTGTGGGACGGCGTTCAAGCCCCGGGCGTAGAGGAGCCCCACTAGCGGTGGGGCCTCGTAGGCTGCCAAGATCGAGATCACGCGGTCGAGCGACAGCAGCCCTATCGACGGATGCAGAACTCCCAGCGCAAGGGCAGCGCATGCATAGTCGGTACCCCCCAAAACAATCCGCACGTCCTGCGAGATGCCTAGGGCTCCCGAGACGGAGGCAGAGACCGTACCGATGGGGCTGCCTGCCGCCAGTATCTCTGGCAGCTTGGCATCGGTCATGTGGACAGCCCGGAGCACTTGGCCCGCCCACGCCCTCGAAGCCACATCTAGGAGCTGCATGCCCGCACCCATGGAGGCATCTGCCACGCAGGCACCGCCCAGCCTCAAGCCGACGAACGTCGCCAGAGGAGCCACGCGCCACATGCGAGCATAGAGCGACGGCTGATCGCGTCGCCAATGGAAGAGGGCACGCAACGGGGAAAGGGCAGCGGGGCGATCGCCCAAGGCATTGACTACCTCGTCACTGGTGAGCCCGTCAAAGCCGCCACGGGGATTCTCCTCTGGCAAGGGAGCCCCGCAAAGGAGCGCTGGGGCGAGTGCGCCCCCCTCCGCCGCCAACGGGACCACCGCCATGGGCGTCGACGCGATGCAGATCGCCAAAGGCCGATCGCTGTGCGTCCGTCGGATGGTCTCGGCAAGCGCGCCAGCGACAGCTTCCCACACCGCTCCGGGATCGAGCGTTCGATCCACGGAACCTGACCGGTCGAGCGTGTAGTTGGCTCTTGCCTGCGCAAGGGGCCGTCCATCGCGAGCGATGGCCAACACCCGGCACCCGGATAGCCCAATGTCCACACCGACCAGGCTCACCATGCACCCCCAGGGCAACGAGCGCGAACTGTCGCCACAATCGCCAACTGACGCTTGGATATTGGCAGCAATACGCCCGGCGGAGCCTAGATGCGCCGCCGGGCTAGCTGAGGACCGTTGTTTCCTACAGCCGAGCTACGCCCCAGGCCGGAGCTCCTTGACAACACCACGGACGGCTTCTCGAAGCTGGGTGAAGACGGCATGCACGTCTTGCGTTGCGTCCACGTCCTCGAAGCCGAACTCTTGCCCGAGCTCATCAAAGACCTTGAGCATTCGCGTCTGGTACTCGATATAGCTCTCATAGTAATCCGAGTACCCGAGGAAATCCATGCCCGATTCCCAGTGATCGAACCCTCTCGAGTTCAGCACGCGCGGGAGAAGGGCGCTGATGGTCGTCCGCAGGTACAGGACCGCATCGGGGACCAGAGCGAACCCCATCACCGACCGAACCCAGTCAGGATCGACGCCTCGCACAATGCAGCGCGCAAAGAGCGAGTACATGTAGCGATCCGTGAGAACCACAAAGCCCGCTCGCAGCGCAGGGATGATCTCCCGCTGCATGCGATCGGCAAAGTCCGCCGCATAGAACAAGGCCATGGTGAGAGCGCCCATGGTGTGGCCCTCTTTGGCCTTGGCAATCCCAACCCGAGCCAGCTCGGACCTACGGAATCCGCTCGAAGCAACAGCATAGCCCTCGGCCTCCAGCCACTCTCGCAGCAGCGCGATCTGCGTGGACCGCCCTACACCGTCGGGACCCTCCAACACGATCAAACGTCCAGGAAGGTGATCTCTCTCGATATCGGGGAAGCCTTTGCCGTAGAACTGTACCTCAGTCATGGCCTACTCTCCAGTGGCAGGGGTCATGTCAAGGTAGCGCCCCGAAAGCCCCTCGGCCGACACCGTACGTCTCCAAGGACTTGCCTCAGCGCGCAAGGCGCCCTCCAAGTGTGGCAGAATCGTGTCGCGAACGATGCGCTGCTGATCCACAATAGGTAGCATCGCATCGATCACCTGCAAGTTGCACTCGTCCACCATCCGGTCATACTCTCGCAGGATTCTGCCTTGGAAGAGCCGATAGCTCTCCAGCGGGTCCTCGCTCAGGCCCAGGTCCATACCAGCCTCGTACCATTTGAGCTTGGGCCGTCCTGTGATGATCCTCTTGAGCGACTCGTCAAGGCTCACACGGAAATAGAGAGCAACCGTTGGGATGGCCGCGAAAGCATAGACCTGACGGACAAACTCGGGATCAACGCCACGAGCAGCATCTCGCGCGTACGCCGTATAGACATACCGATCCGCCAACACGATGGCCCCGGCCTTGAGCGCAGGCAGGATCTGCTGCTCGAACCGGTTAGCAAAGTCAGCAGCGTGTATGAGAGAAAACGTCACGGGCGTGAGCAGCTGCTTCTTCTTGCCCCGTTTTGTCGTCGCGCGGACGATCGGCGATGAGTTCCACTCGGAAAAAGCGATGCAGTAGCCGGCCGATGTCAACCACTTGCGCAGAAGGTCAAGCTGGGTGCTCTTGCCAGACCCATCAATACCCTCCACCACAAAGAGCTTGCCGGGCAATGTCTGGCCACTGGGTAGCCTTGCCACGATTCTCCTCCCTTGCAGCTCATGTAGCATGCCAGACCGAGACGACACTTGCTGACCATAGTAGCAAGACGAGCGCACTGCGTCAATGCGAACCTCGCTCGGTTGGGCAGCGGTCAGTTGCAGGAGAGCCGAGAGACGCTAGAATAGGGAGGTGAGTTGGGTCACATCATGGAGATTGCGCGCGTGGAACGGAACGCCCAAGGCACCGAACGACGTCCTGCGGTTGGTATGGGTGTGCTGGTGCTGCGAGGCAACTGCGTCCTACTGGGCAGGCGACTCGGCGCACACGGGGCCGGGTACTATGCCGCACCAGGGGGGCACGTCGAGTGGGGCGAGACCCTCGCTGACACAGCTCGCCGGGAAGTCCGCGAGGAATGCGGCCTCGAGGTCGAGAACATACGACTGCTGTCGGTAGGGACCTACGTCTGGGGCGATGACCGGCATTTCGTGGACGTTGACGTCGTCTGCGAGGCCCCCCACGGCGAGCCACAGAACCTAGAACCACAAAGATGCGAGGGATGGGCATGGTACAAGCTGGACGAGCTGCCCGGCCCCTTGTTCGTCGTGACGGAAAACATGCTGGCCAGCTTCCAGAGCGGGGAGGTGCTAGCGGATCTTGAGCAAGCCTACCGTCAACTACCCCTCACCCGATCCTGAGGCACCGGCGGGCGATGGCTTGTCCACTGGCCTGCCGCATCGAGAACAGAAGCGAGCTTGAGGTCGCAGAGGGCTGTGGCAGTAAGGGCAGCTTCGGTTAGCCGGTTGGAGAGTGGCACCACAGTACGGACAGAAGCGCAGCCCCGCCTCGACCGAGCGCCCACATGCCGGGCAGCGGCTCTCGGCTTGCTGGGCTCTGGCTGCCGCCTCAGCTTCCGCCTCCAGCCGCGCGAGCTCTTGCTCGAGGTCGTGGTGCGTAGCACGCAGCTCGACGATCTGCGCACAGAGTGGATCGAGCTCTGGGATGCCCAATCTGCCGGCCTCGTGCAGCGCCACCGTCTGCAGGCCAACGGCCGTCACCAGATCGGTGATCTGTTCGTCTAGGCGCTTGATGTCTGCCTTGGCACGAGCGACAGCGCGGCGTCGGTCCGAAATGGCCATCTGGCGCCGAAGCGCATCCACGGTAGCTCTCAAGCCACCGGCGCGGTTGATGCTAGCTATCAGATCCTCGGCCTTGGTACGAAGGAGATCGATGATGTCTGACATGGTCACCCTCTCGATTCTGTCCATCTACACCCATTACGCAAAGCAGCCTGCCGGGTAGCGGATATCTCGGCCATGAGATCCGTTCCCCAAGCCACCGGGACCAAGTCGCAAGGAGGCCACGATGTCGAGCTTTGACGGCGAAGAATTCGAAGACTATCAGCAGCCCACGCAGCGTCCTCTTTTGATCATCGCCATCGTCGCACTCACCGTCGTCGTTGTAGCGGCATGCGTTGGCATCTTTGTGCTCTATCGCGTAGGAGCCTTTGACGAGCTCCTTGCGGTGGCAACGCCCGAGCCGACGGCGACCAGCGTCCCACCAACGGCTGCAGCTACGCCCACCAACACGCCCCAGCCTACCATCCTAGTGGTGACGGCAACACCAAAGCCAACGGCCATTCCCGCCACAGCAGCCGTAACCCTGGCTCCCACCATCACGGCCTCGGCCAGCGCAACGCCTGAGCCATCCGCCACACCGACGGAAGAGCCAGGCCCCCTAGCTGGGACGTTCACCATCGAGTACCTCGGCTGCGAGCCGCATGGGTCTGACATTGGCTCAGTAAAGGGCCAAGTGTTTGACAGCGAGGGCGACGTTATCCCCGACGCCTACGTCTGGATCACCCTGAACGGATGGCCCTATGACACCCCCGCGCGAAGCAATGGCGCCGGATGGTACGAGTTCTTCCTTGAGAAGGGATTGAAGGTCAAGATCGTCTCTGTGGTGATCGACGGAAAAGAGGTAGAGCTCGTAGGCAACGAGGATCTAGAGTTCAAGGCTCAGGGCGGCTGCTTTGAGCACGTGAATATCAGGCAGCAATAGGATCACTGGGGTGAGCGGCCAGAACAGGCCGCTCACCAGGCCAAGCCTCCAACGCCGCTACCAGCCTCGCATCGCTTCCAGCATGCGGCCGGGCTCCCACGCATCGTCCAGCTCTGCCAAGCGACGCTCTGTCTCGCTGCCGGGCACGAGCAAGGCGCCCACCTCAGCATAGAAGGCGTTTCTGTCCTGTCTCTCTGGCAGATTCGCCTTCGCCCATTCGCTCTGATAGCCCAAGCTACGGGTCCGCGCCAGCAGCGTGTGGCCACAGCACCAATCGGCTCCCCAGACCATGTCCTGCACGTACGGGGTCAGCGGCGCTGCAGCAAAGTCATCGAGCACCGGTTGCCCCGCCTTGTTCATCTCGGTACCAGCCACAATCGGCAGATTCATCTTCCTGGCGGTAGCCATCAGGCGATCCAGCTCGCGAACCTTCTCCCGGCGTACGTTCGGAGCCTCATAGTGCCAGTTGCGCTCTGGGATTACGACCAAGCCGGCCACCCCATGGGACAGCATCAGTTCGAGGAGCTCATCGAGGGCGTGCTCCCCCTCTGAAGAGCCGTCCAGCCAAGCTGCGAGAGGGAGGGCGCCACTCGCCTGAACCGCTTCCGCCACGCGCCCCAGCGCTGGGAATGTATCGGGCCCGGGCGCCACATAGCCAACGCCCCCTCGCTTCATCAACTTCGCACGGATGAGATTGTTCACGCCAGGCTTCTCGCCTAGGCTAGCATCCATCTGTTCCTCGCTGACGCCGAGCTTTGCCGCCCAGAACGCCACGAGCGACTCCCGATCCTCGAACGCCTCTCGCGCCGCCGTA
>CAYOBT010000116.1:0-7362 GCA_964402205.1 uncultured Anaerolineales bacterium | reverse complement strand
GCGCTCTCGGGAGCGGCTTCAGATCGCCGTCATGGCGCTGATGGTTGGGGGAGCTTTTGCCGCCCTGGTCGGGGTGATCCTTTACATTCTGCCTTCGCACCTCACCGTCCGAGCCCTCTCGATGCTGCGGGTCGTGCGCTATCCCACTGGCCTGGATGTCCTACGCTACATCGAAGACAATCCTGAGCTGCCTCTGCGTGCGACGTCTACCTCCGTCGATCCCAATGTCCTAGGTGGCATGCTGATCTTTACCACGACGATGACGACAGCGATGGCTCTGGCCCGGAAGCCGCTCCTTCCACGGCCCCTTCTGTTCGGCATGCTCGCCATCATGTTCAGCTGCATCATCATGACCTATTCACGCGGTTCGTTTGCGGGCTTGGTGGCGGCCTTGGGCTTGCTGGCCCTGATCCGCTACCGCAAGCTATTCTGGATTGGCCTGGTTGCCTTTGCTCTCCTGCTGCTCCTGCCACAGACACAGGCCTACGTGTCGCACTATATCGAGGGCGTCCAAGGTCAGGATCTCGCCACGCAGATGCGATTCGGCGAGTACAAGGACGCACTCATCCTGATTGGACGCTATCCCTGGTTCGGCGTTGGGTTCTCTGGCACGCCGGACATTGACACCTACCTTGGCGTCTCCAACGTTTACCTTCTGATCGCACAGCAGATGGGCATCGTCGGAGTGGCAGTCTTTCTCGCGGCGATAGCAAGCTATGCCCTGCATTTTCTGGGCGCACGGGAGGCGCTGCACGCCGATAGGGATCTGGAACCCATCGCGCTAGGAGTAACATTGGCGGTCTTTGGGGGATTGGTGGGTGGACTCTTCGACCACTATCTCTTTAACCTGGTGTTTCCGCACGCCTCATCCTTGCTGTGGCTTTCGCTAGGCCTCGGAGCCATCTCCATCAAGCTCGCCGCAGATCCAGGGGGCGTGCCCCCGCAACAGAGCGTGTGGCTTGGTTAGGCCTCTATGGCATGCTATAATCTGCCCCGTCGCTTGGCGGCTTAGGAGGAGAGGGCATGCAGATCAGTACGAACCATCTCAAACGCTGTGACCTGATTGCGCTTTCCGGGCGGTTCGATAGCAGCAACGCGCACGAGCTCCAGGCTGCTCTCCAGTCCTCCATGGATGCGGGCGTATATCGCATCGTCCTGAACATGAAGGACGTGACGTTCTTTGGCAGCGCTGCGATCCGTGCCTTGGTGCAAGCCTACAAAGAGTGCCGACGCTGGAACCGAGGCGACGTCCGTCTAGCCGCCATCCCAGAGCGCATCCAAGAGGTGCTTGACCTCGCAGGCATCCTACCACTCATCAACGTGTACGATGACGCGGTTCTCGCCGTTGGTAGCTTCTAGCCGATAGCCCATGTCGGGCTGGCACGCTGGCCGCTCCCGACGCTATCTATCGGCCGTGCGTTCTGGTTCCGCCTTTGTTGGCAAGGGATGAGCTCGCATGCCGAGCATCCAATACGAGATCTGTGTCACGAGCGATCTCTCCAACCTCACCGAGGTCGGCGCCTTTGTATCCGAACGTGCTCGACACGTCGGTATGACAGAGGACCAAGTCTTCCAGATTCAGCTAGCGGTAGATGAGGCATGCACCAACTCGATGGTCCATGCCTACCAGGGCGATGACGCAGGCGAGGTGCGGGTCTGCTGCTACAGCGAGGGACAAGACTTTGTGATCGAGGTCGTCGACCAAGGCCAGGTATTCGATCCAAAAGCGGTCCCAGAACCTGATCTCAACTCGCGCCTCGAGGATCGCGACGTCGGGGGCCTTGGCTTGTACTTTATGCGAAAGCTGATGGACTCGGTGAGCTTTGCGACGCCTGAGGGCGGCGGCAACCAGGTAGTCATGCGCAAGCACATTGACCAACCAGCGACGCAGTGATGTGCCCGCCGAATGGCCGCGAGTAGGACTCGCCATGCGACCCCACTGGAGTTGGTGGCAGGGCACAGGTCCATGTGCAGCCAGCCGATCCTCGCGACCGCTGATCGAGTCTTGCGCTAGGCATACCGCCACCTCGAGGTCCGCATGAAGACTCGCTCGCGAGTGATATCTGCAATGCGCGCCTACCGCCTACTGGTGGGGCTTGCCGGTCTCATAACCCTGGCCCTTACGTTGCCGCATACCGCTCTCCCCCCATTGACCGATGCCTTGGCCCTACTGGCAGTCAGCACCTGCATCAAGCGGCTGGGATTCCACGTCATCAGCGGCGTGACGCACAGCCTGGTGGGCATCGTGGATCTCGCTGTGCTCTTTCTCTTTGGCGGCCCCTCTGCCGGGCTTCTCGCTGGGCTGGGTGCCGCGCTAGCACAATGGCTTGCCACTAACGGCGACGAGCGCGAATCAGTCCGAGCTTCGCTACTCGCGTCATGGTACGTGGGAGGGCTGCGGGCCCTCATCCTGGTGGCAGTCGGTGCACTGTACCGGGCTCTTGGCGGCGAGGTCCCCCTCGGCATCCTGACGTGGCTCGGTTTCGCTCGCGTCCTCGCCACATCCATTGCCCTCTTTGCGCTCGACCATGTCGTATGGTGGCTGGCTGTCACCCTCGCCAAAGGGTGGCCTGGCGGCATCGATTTCCTGCAACGGATCTCGACCTACTCGCTCTTTGTCGAGTTGGCCCCTCTTCCTGCCTCTGTACTGCTTGCCGAAATCTACCATATCCAGAGCGCCCCAGCCATTGTGGTGATGCTCATGGCCTTGCTCGCTGCTGGCCTCATGCTGAGACGACTTGTAGCTGCACGCGACGAGGAGCGCCGCCGGGTTAGAGAACTCTCCTTGATGAACAGTCTCACCCAGGACCTCCTCAGCGCCGGTCCCGTGCCGGACACGATCTACCGTCTCGTTCAGCGCTACGCAAGTGCCCTGGCGCCAGCACGAGGGTTCGCCGTCCAGCAACCGGCAGATACTGGAAGCCCTGACCTAGTGTTTGCCATGGTGGATGGACAGGAAGAGAGATGCTGTGAGGCCGGGGAGGGCTTCTTCAGCACCGTCGAGATGACGCGTGAGCCGATCCTGGTCGCCGATACGAGCGCCGTCTCTCAGCGGCCACTCGACCTTGGGTTTCGGGCAGAGAGCGCCATCTACCTGCCCGTCGAGGTCGGCAGCGATCTTCTGGCCGTGATCAGCCTGCAGCACGATCGGACACATACTTTTCCCAAAGACCTGCTGGCCCCCTTGGAAGCGATGGCCGCCCAGGCTGCCCAAGCGCTGCGGGCCGCACAGGTCTATGCAAGCGAACGAGAGCGAGCGGCCCACCTCATGGCCGTCGCAGAGGTCGGACGCAAGGTTGCCGCCATTCTCGATCTCGATGCGCTCTTTGGCGACACCGTCCGCCTGGTCCAGGAGACGTTCAGCTATCACTGCGTAACTCTCTTTGCCGTTGATAGCGATGCCGAGCAAGTTGTGTTCCGCGCCAGCTCACATCCCGATGTGCAGCGACGCGGCGTAGCAATCCCCTGGGGAACCGGCATGGTAGGATGGGCTGCTGTCGGGGGCGAACCTGTCATATCCAACAACGTCAGGGAGGACGAGCGCTATCTCAGCGACGCAGCACTGCCATCGACGAGATCCGAAGTAGCGGTCCCTCTACGAGTCGAAGAGCGCATCCTCGGGGTGCTAGACATGCAAAGCGATCAGGTCAACGCCTTTGGCTCGGACGATCTCGTCGCCCTGCGCACCCTTGGTGATCTCGTGGCCATTGCCATCGAAGACAGCCGACTCTACCAAGAAGGCCAAGAGCAAGCTTGGGTCTCCACCGCCTTGCTGCAGGTGGCCGAGTCCGTTGCGCAGGGCAACACGTCAGAGGAAATCCTGGATAGTGTGGTACGCCTCGCGCCTATGCTGACTGGCGTCGACCGATGCCTGATACTCCTGTGGAACGAGGACGGAGAAGCGTTCGAGCTCGCGCAAGGGAGCGGGCTTCCCTCTGAGCAGTTGCAGGCCTTGCGCGGAGAAACCATCCCAGCCACCGAGGTCCCGACCTTGGCTGCCGTCCAGCGTACAGGTGAGAGGTTGCGCGGTCTTGTCTCAGAGATCGCGGACACCCCATGGGCGACGCAGAATGCTTCCCCCAAGAGCGAGATGATCGCACTGCCGCTGCGGGCTGCCGGTCAGGTAATCGGTGTGTTGGTGGCCGAGGAGCTAGACGGCCGCGGGCTAGCGTGGAAGCATCGCGAGACGATCCTAGCCGGCGCCGCGGACTATGCGGGAATGGCGCTGGAGAACGCGCAGCTGAACGCTTCTCTGCGCGAAGAGGCTTGGGCATCGGCTGCTCTCTTGCAGGTCGCCACGATGATCGGCGCTAGCCCAGACTTGGAAGAAACGCTGACCACCGTCGTGCGCCTTACGCCGCTTCTAGTGAGCGTTGAGTGGTGCGTCGTCCTTCTGTGGGATGAGCAGTCTCGTCGATTCACCGTCGTCCCCCATCACAATGCGCCACCGGAGATTGCGCAAGCGCTCGAGGAGCAGCGTTCGTCCCTAGCCCAGACCGTGCTGGAGCCGCTCATTGTCGCCAGCGAACCGTTCGGGGTCACCGTGAATGTGGCTAACCCGCCTGGCCAGACGGTAAGCGCCTTTCCGCTCCGCACGTGGGATCGCCTTCTGGGAGGCCTGCTGGTGGGGGGAGAGAGCGCGGGTCAGACGGCTCCCGAGCATCGCAAGGGGATACTCACCGGCATCGCGAACCAGGTGACGCTTGCGATCGAGAGCTCTCGGCTGCAGCAGCAGGCCCTGGAGCAAGAGCGCCTCCAGCGCAGCATCGACTTGGCTCGGGAGATCCAAGAGAGTTTTTTGCCCGAGTGCTGCCCTCAAGCCAAGGGATGGGATCTGGCAGCCGAATGGCGAGCTGCGCGCGGCGTCGGTGGGGATTTCTATGACTTTATCGCGTTGCCAGAGGATCGCGTCGGCCTCGTGATCGCCGACGTAGCCGACAAGGGTGTCGGTGCTGCGCTCTACATGGCCCTCTCGCGAGCGGTCTTGCGAGCAGCAGCGCTCACCACGTCGGATCCGGCGGAGACCCTACAGCGCGCCAATCGCGTGCTCATGGACGACTCTCGCTCGGGCATGTTTGTGACCGTGTTCTATGCCATCGTCTCCACCCGTACAGGCATGATGACCTTCGCGCGAGCAGGCCACAATCCCGCTCTACTGCTGCGGGCACAATCCGGCGAGGTGATCGAGCTTCGACCCTCTGGCATAGTGCTAGGGATCCTGGACGAACTCGAGATCGAGGAAGGCTCCCTGCAAGTGCAGCCGGGCGATATGCTGCTGATGTACACCGATGGTGTGGTAGAAGCGGTCAACGACCAGCAAGAGGAGTTCGGACGCGACCGCCTATCGAAAGCCTTGCGCGAATGCGCCGATGCGTCGGCAGAAGAGGCCGTAGAGCACATCGAGGCGGCTGTACAGACTTTTGCGGGCGGCCAACCGCAATCCGACGATATCACGCTCATCGTGATGCGGCGCACACCTCTGCTAGGGCCAGGGGAACGAGAGCTCTCCTAACTCGACGCACGACCCCGCTTCGACAGAGATCAGCAAGGGCGTCTCTTCATCGCGCGCTGTCACGGCGAGGACCCAGTCATAGGGAGCCCACATCGCCAGGTAGTAGCGCCCCGGTGGTACCTCCCGCAGATCGATCTCTCCTACCTCACCGGTGGTGCCAGGCACGTGGCCCTTCTCTGGGTCGGGCCCGGCATACATGACCGGGGGATGCGGATCGTCGCCGCCAAGGGCGGGCGCCAGGTAGAACCGTGTACCCGGGATAGGCGCATCAGTGCCGATAGTCAGCGCGATCGCCGTCATGCAGCCCATGCCAGGAGCTAGCGAGGGCGTGGCCGTTGGCGCGAGCGAGGGCTCGCTAGTAGCGGGTACCGAGGTGGGAGAGGGGGCGCTGGTCGGCGGGGGCGTGTTCTCCGATTCCAGCACGATCAGGGCCGGCTTTTCAAGGGATGGCAAACCGGCGCAGCCCGCGGTGCCCACAAGCACCAAACCCAACCCTACCATCGCAAGCACAGCTTTGGCGCGTCTAGACATGGGCACTCCTGCAAACGAGAGGGTCGGCCCGCCAATCGCGGGCCGACCCTACGTGGTCCCGTGAGTAGAAACTAGTCGGGAATGGTCTGCGCAAAGGCCGTGTGGGCCATAAAGTTGTCGCCGCTAGCCAGACCAGGGTTGATCGAAGGCATCGACGTGAGCTGCACGAATGCATGGATAGCCTCGTTGGAGGTTACCACCAACGAGCCATACCAGCCAGAAGGCAACTCGGGAACGCCAACGCGATGGTTCTGGATCAGGCTGCGCCCAGGCTGAATCTCCACATCATTGATGTTGACTTGGCTATACGCGGCATCACCAGGGATGTACTGTAGATCCACCGTCGCCACCGACTCGGACAGGTTCTGGATGGTAACAGCTGTCGCAAACCCGTTTGACAGCCGCTTGGCAACGAGCGGCACCGTGACTTGGTTGCCACCGGTGCCATCGAGGATGGACTCATAGGCAGCAGCCTCGCCCGTAGCGAGCGTGCGCATCTGGACAAAGGAAACCACATTCACCGGAGCCTCCACCATGGCAGCACCGTAGAACCCTGACGGGAGGCTCATGTCCACAACCGGGTTCCAATAGTAGGCTCCCGACGGGGGAATAGGATCCGCGTTGGTCCGCGTCCAGGAAGAGCCGCCGCCATCCGGATAGAAGGTCACGGTGACGCCACCGACGGGGATCGTGGTGGTGCTCACGTTCTGCACGGCCAAAGGCGTGCTGAGCGTGTTCGATAGACGCGAGGTGAATAGCGGCACGTGCCACTTGACCCCTGCTTCGGAGGCAGCGAAAGCGTTGAATGTCTGGAGCGAATCGCCCGTGAAATAGTTGGAAACAACGGCGATCTCGCCGGTGCCAACGACGCTCACAACCGCCGAGCCATACCAGTTGCTCGGTACCTCAGTCGAGCTCTCGTCGGCGAGGTCATACGTCGCTGCCGCGCCAACCTCCACCGTGGTCGTGTAGATGTGTCGCGCCGAGCCATCCTGGTTCACCAGTTCAAAGGCGACGTCCACGGACTCGACGCCCGTGTTTTGCGCGATGATCTGGCTGTTGGCCATGCCGCTAGCGGTGCTAAGCATGCGAGCGACCAAAGGCACATAGAATGCAGAACCGCCCGAGCTCACGCCCGAGTAAGCACCCGCGCAGGTAGGATCCTGGCTGCGTGCCAGAATCTGGACGACGGCGCCCAGAGGCTGATCCGCATAGACGACAACGGAGCCGCTACCATCTGTCAGACCAGGGTTCCCCGGGGTGCCCGACGAAAAGTACTGGCGGAAGATGGCCTGGCCACCCGGATCATCGATGGTGAA
>CAYOBT010000115.1:0-7367 GCA_964402205.1 uncultured Anaerolineales bacterium | reverse complement strand
GAACTCCCAAAGCAGCTCGCCATCACCCGTGAAGAGCCGCACATGGCGGTCTTGGCTCGCGGTAGCGATCAGCGAGCCATCATCGCTGACGTCAACGCCGGCCATCGAGTTTTCGGCGGTGTACTGCCATAGGAGATTGCCGTCAATGTCAAAGACGTACAAGTTATCGTCGCGGCTGCCGACGGCGATCAGGCTGCTATCGGCCGACGCCGCGATGCTCAGAACTGAATTGTCAGCGGTATAGTCCCAAAAGATGCGGCCTTCTGCGTTCACGCGGGCGGGGATCATGCCGCACACCAGCACAAACAGTGCCAGCAGCGCCATGGTGCGAAATCGTCTGGTTGCCAGCCGCCGGTGCCAGCCAGGGCTGATTTGCATGCTTCCTCCAACCTTGCACGCAGGTCCCCCTGCGCAGACGTTCCTATCAACGATGGGACCTGCGGGGCCTTCTGGGCCCCGCAGGTCCGCTTGCGCACGTTGAATGCGCTATTCGATCTTCTCTGGCTGCTTCTCGGGCGTGTCCAGAGCTGCCAGGCCGTCGGCCCAGCGGAGGTGCTCGGTGAGCATCGGCTCAAAGTTCGCCTCCAGCATCGCCTGATACTGGTCGAGGAACTCTTGGACCTCCATCTCGCCGCTAAAGTACTGCTGTGCCAAGTCCACCCAGGTGCGCACGGTCGGCTGATAGTCGGCCATGCCGCGGGAACGCCAGTTCCCACCGCCAGGCTTTTGCGTGTTGCCGATGAACTTGAGGTTGGCAAAGCGCTCTTGGTACACCTGAGGCAGCGAGACATTCTTGACCACCGGAGGCCCAGAGATACCGCCGTTCAAGTTGTTGGGGTCCAGCTTGTTGCGGAGGTAGAGCCCATAGCCCTGCGGGCTGGTCATGAACATCAAAAAGTCGATCTCGAGCTCGTTCTGCTCCTGGTCCTTCTTGGGGATGCCCCAGAAGCCGATGTTGACCTCGATGCTGCGGGCCGGCGCGTCCACCAACTCGCCCGTCATGGACGGGTAGTTGAAGGTACCGAGTTCAAAGACCTCGGCACGCTCGGCGCCAGGCACCGGCGTCGGCGCTTCCTCGCCCTCTTGGACACCATAGGTGCCCTCGGCCAGCGACTTGATGTTCTTCTCAAAGCTGGTGAAGAACCAAGCGCCGTCGAGCCAGATGGCGGCACGCTGCGTCAGGAACAACGGCAGCGCGTCCGTCGTGCCCATCCAGCCAGGCTGCGTCATGGGGCCAAAGAGCTGCGCGAGATTCTCGTACATGTCGCGCCAGGCGGCGTCGTTGACAGGGGTCTCGCCTTCCCAGAAGGCCTTGTAGATCCGGACACCGTTAAACGTGATCTTGTCGGGATCGTCGTTTAACGGGTCGGTGGGATCATACTCCCACTTGTCGTCGATGCCCTCGCGCCAGCACCAGTCTTCTGGCTGGCAGCGCGTGATCAAAGCCTCGTGCCGCGTGTACTGGTCCGAGTAGGCGCGCATCATCCAGCCAACGCGCATCGACCAGAACGCCTGGTAGTCGCCCTCGATGGCGAACGGGATGTAGCCAGCGTCCTTGATCTTCTGGCACCAGCCAATGAACTGGTCCCACGTGGGCTGCGAAGGAACGTCGGTGATGCCGACTTCTTCAAAGATGCGCTTGTTGTAGAACCAGAGCACCTGGACGGTCTCCAGGTTCAGCACGTACGCCTTGCCCTCGACGGGGTCCGTCATGGCGTCGACGGCCCACGCCTCCATGTCCTCGCGCCAAGGCTGGTTGGTGTAGGGGCTGGTCTTGTCAAAGTAGGGGGCCAAGTCAAGGAACTTGCGCGCCTGCAGCAGGTCACCTACAACGTTGGCGTTGACAAAGCTGACCTCGGGAGTGCCGGCGGCGAACTGGGCTCGGATCCACTCCTGATAGCCCTCGCCCGGCTTGAGCTCGACGCGGACGTCCACCTTCGGGTGGAGCGCCTCGTAGGCGAGCGCCACGTTCTCCCAGGTCTGGGTGTCGTTACCGCCGAGGCTGATCACGATGGTGCCCTCGAGCTCCTTCTCGGGCTCGGGCGTCACCTCGATCTCCACGACCTCTTGCTCTTTGACGACGACGGTCTCCTTGACGACCTTCTCGACCTCGACCTCTTTCTCGACCTCGACCGTCTCCTTGACGATCTTTTCGACCGTCTCGACGACGACCTCGGGCTGGCAGCCGGCCAGCACAGGGCCGAGGAGCATGATGGCCACGAGGGCCAACACAAACCATTTCGCTCGATTCATCTCTCCTCACTCCTAACGTCTAGGTGAGCGACACACACCGAACGAACACGGTCAGCAGGATGGCGCACGCACCTCCTTTCCACCATACCAAACCCAAGCCCATGTGCGCCCACCCTCAGAGGAGAGGTGGATGCACACGGCACGGTAGGGACACAGGACTCCGGGCGTCGGGATCTGGGCCAGCAGCGCTTGTCCAGCGAGTGAAAAAGCGCTGCAGCTAGGGGGCAATGCGAGCAATGGTGGGGCCGTCGAGCAAAGACGTCGGGTAACTAGGTCGTCGTGCGGCGCTCGGCGGCTCTGCCAGGGCGCATGCTCCCGTCGCTGGTTCTCGGTCCACCCCGACCTTCACGGATGCTTGGCATCCGTGATTCTACCCATATCGTATCACGAGTTGGCACCGTACGCAATGGGGACACGACGCTGGCACGTGCCGCCGTTGTGCCGTATCTGTGCCATGTGGCTGCCAGCGAGTTTGGGCGCGTGCCTAGCTTGCCGCTAGTGGCGGCATCGCCTATCATGGCGCAGCTATGGGAGCCCGCCGTATCGATCCTACAGACCAGGAGGGTCCTGAATGCTCAGATCGGCGCCTCACTATCGCCAGACGCTTCAACGCATGGACGCCTTCTGGGATGGCGAGCTGGTGGATCGGCCGCTGTGCATGATGACCGTGCCCAAGCCGGCGCGCGAGCACGAGCCGCCACCCGTCTCGCATCACGCGACGTCGGCCGAGCGATGGCTGGATGCTGAATACCAAGCCGAGATGCACCGTGTACGCATCGCGAACCAGATCTATCTGGGGGATGCGCTGCCCGTTGCCATGCCAAACCTGGGGCCAGAGGTCTTTGCGTCGTTCTACGGGTGCCCCATCCATTTCGGCGATGTCGGCACTAGTTGGACGGACCCGATCCTCGAGGACTGGGACGAGGCCGACGCGATCCAGCTCGATTGGGACAGCTTCTACCTCAAGAAGCTGGACGAGCTCACCGACGTGTTCATCGAGCGGGGCCAGGGGCTTTGGATCACCGCCATGACGGACTGGCACCCGGGCGGCGATGCCGTGGCCGCCCTCCGCGATCCACAGCGCCTCGCCATGGATCTGCTCACGCACCCCGACGACGTCAAGCGCCTGCTCGCGCGTCTGGAAGACGACTATCGCCAGGTGTACGATCATTACTACTATCGTCTGCGCGACGCCGGCCTGCCCATCACCTCGTGGATCCCCTTGGTGCACGAGGGACGCTACTACATCCCGCAGAATGACTTTTCGTGCATGATCAGCCCCGCCATGTTCGAGGAGTTCTTTGTGGAGGGCATTCGCCGCGAGGGTCAGTTCCTCGATCGGACTATCTACCATCTGGATGGTCCCGCGGCGTTGCGGCATCTGGATGCGCTGCTATCCATCGAGGAGTTGCATGCGGTGCAATGGGTGTTTGGCGCGGGCAACGAAGGCTATGCCCGATGGGTGCCAGTCTACCGTCGCATCCAAGACGCGGGCAAGGGGATGATGGTCATCGCCTCGTTCGACGAGGTGCCGCAGGTTATCGAGACGCTGGAGCCACACGGCGTCTACCTGAGCGTGGGCGGCGTACCGACCGTGGAGGCCGGCCAGGCCCTTCTGCGCGAGCTCGAGCGTTGGTGCGTGGGGAACGTGCATCCCGTGACCTAGGGCGAACGTGCAACGGAGGGGAGCAAGGGGTGGGTCGCAAGCTTTGCTCGGCGTTGATGCCTCTGCTCCTGTGCGTCCTGCTTGCGAGGGCAGACCTCTCTCGCGCTCTCACGGACCGCCGCGAGCTGGAGCCCATCGTACGCCGTGATGCCGTCGTCGCCTCGGAGGGATACCTGCCCACGAGCATGATCGCACGCTTGGCCAGCTATCGGGTCATTGCTGTGGGCGAGGGGCGACACCACGTCGCTGCCTATGAACATGTGGTTACGGACCTGATCTTGGCTCTGCACGAGGCTGGAGCGCGCCAACTCCTTATCGAGATGCCCCACGCCTATGACGGCGAAGCCAATGCCTATGTGCTCGGCGAGCGGTTTTACATCAGTGCGGTTCTCATGCAGTATGCTGGGCTAGAGTTGCGGGCCTTGCGCGATTTCAACCGCGATCTTCCGACCGAGGAACGCATCGCGGTCCGCGCCATCGATGTCAACCACGAGCTGAGCCTCTATACCTATGTGCTGAATCAGATGGCTGCCGAGCTCGCGTTGGCCGGCGTGCCGACGGACGTGCTTGCTCCCGTGCTGGGCCGTGAGCTTGCCGGCGCCGATGCCTTTCGGGTGAAAGCTGTCTATGCGGGGTTGCTCGCGCAGGCCGATGAGCTAATTGCCGCGTGGGGCCAGGATACGTACGATCAGATTCTGGAGATGACCTGGGTGCAAGAGGAGTCGATTCGCATCAAGTCGGGCTGGGAGTCCGACTATGCGCGAAGCCACGCCGAGCGGGAGCGCATCATGAAGGAGCTTGTGGAGCGGAGGCTCGCCGAGGTCGGCGATGCCATCACGATCTTGCACGTCGGCGCCAACCACATCCAGCGCGAGCACCTGATGGGCATCGAGACCGAGTGGGTGGGGGGATACCTCGCGGAGCGCAGTCCCTCCGCCTCGGGCGAGACGTATCTGCTCTATCTGACCGCGGCAACGGGTTGCTACAAGGGCGACGACGGAAGCGTTGTGCGGTTCAAGGTGGGGGGCATGCGCGCGACGGCCGAGCTCCTGGACGTGCTGGCGGCGACGGCGAGTGCCCAGGATCCGGGTTGGGACGGCGCGTTCTTGCCGCTGGATGATCCGCGCTTTGCCTCCAGCCCCGCCGAGGTCAACTATAGCGGGGTGAGGTACACGCATATCCCCAAGCGCCAGTTCGATGGCTATCTGCTGCTGCGCCGCGCCGAATGCAACGGGCGCTAGCCTCACGCCGCGCAGGGGCTAGACGTTGAACCGGATCTCCAAGATGTCGCCGTCCGCCACCACATAGTCGCGCCCCTCGAGGCGTAGCTTGCCGACCTGACGTGCTCCAGCTAGCGTCCCGCCGTTTGCGATCAGGTCGTCGTACGACACCACTTGCGACCGGATGAACCCGCGCGCCAGGTCGGTATGGATGGCGCCGGCGGCCTCCACAGCCGTGCTGCCGGTCGGAATGGTCCACGCTCGTACCTCGTCCTCTCCCACCGTGTAGAACGAAATCAGCCCCAGGTGGCGGTAGGCCTCGGCCAGAAGACGATCTCGCCCTAGCCGCCCGACGCCGAGGTCCTCCAGGAAGGCCTGTCGATCCTCCGGCAGCAGGTCGGCCAGCTCGGACTCGATCTGGCCGTAGACGCGCACATAGCCCAGCCCGCGCGCTTGGGCCAAAGCAGCGAGATCGGCGCCATCGTGGCCCACACTCTCCTCGGCGTTGAGCACTAGTACCTGAGGCTTGAGTGTCAGAAAGGCGTACCCGCCGAGCGCCTTGTGTTCGTCCTCGGTGAGATCGAGCGTGCGGAGCGGTTGCTCCTCCATGAGGTGCGCTTGGCAGCGCTCGAGGAGCTGGGCCTCGATGGCCTCCGCAGCCGTGCGCTTGCCGCGGCCCTTGTCCATGCGCGATAGGCGATTCTCGATCACCTGGAGGTCTCGCAGGATGAGCTCAGTCTCCAGGAGGCGCCAGTCGCGGGCGGGATCCACTCGCCCCTCGGAGTGCGGCACAAAGCTTTCGCCAAAGGCGCGGACGATGTGGAGCAGGGCCGTCGCGTCAGCCGCAAAGGTGAGCAGATCCTTGCCGACCGCCGGGCCTCGCGACTCGCCAGGGGAGACGCCCGCCAGATCCACCACGCAGATAGAGGCCGGCGTCGCCTTGCGTGGGCGAAACATTTCCACGAGCCGCTCAAAGCGCGAGTCTGGGACCGGCACCACGGCGCGATGGGGGTCCGCGGAACCGCCGGCGTAGGCCTTGGTGGCCGCGCCGGCGTGGGTGACGACGTTGTAGATGGTGGTTTTGCCTGCCAGGGGCAGGCCTACGAGACCGCAGGTAAGCATGGCTCCTTCACCTCATCGCGTGGTAGTGGATCGGCGTTGCTGGGCGCGTGGGTGCCAGGGCCGATGCTAGTATTGCTCGAAACGTCCAACGTTCAGGACAAAGACGGTGGCTCGATGGGGCTCACGGCCCGCAGGCTGGCCGCTCGGCTGGATCTCGGGGCCCGCGTGATCGTTGATGATCGCCAGCGCCTCGTCCGTGTCCTTGTCTTCCAGCCCGATCAGCAACGTGGTGTTGCCTCGTCGCCAGAAGCCTCCCGTGCTACTGATGTGCGTAACCGCCATGCCCGCCTGGTTGAGCGCCGACGTGATGGCCGGCGCATGGTCGTCCCGAACAATGGCCATGAGTAGCTTCATGACGGACCTCCTACCAAGTGAGCGTCGCGCATGGATGCCTCCGCCCGCTCTAGTCGGCGAGCTCGACGGGGATGCGCAGGGCCTGCTCGGCGCTCTCTACCTCTACGTAGAGGGGCTCTTCTGGCTGCGGTTCAGTCCCTCTCCATTCTACGACAATTCTTACGCTTTTGCCAGGCTTCACGTCGCACAAGTCTCTAGAGAACTCCAGCTGCGGCAGGCTCCCCCTAAGCTCGGCTCTGGTGTGAGCCATGCCCTGATTCCTCAGAACCAGGCGGCCCTGGTAGGCATCGCTGCTGGGCGTGAGACGGATGGTCTCGGAGGCGCTGGCAAGCTCTGCTTCAAAGCGCACCTGTAAGCTCACGTGCACCGTTGTGTTGCCGCCGTTGGAGGTGATGGTAAGCGTGGCCTCGTCTTCCGTCGCGTCGTGAGGGAACTCGTCCATATCGGTGCGCAGCGTCACGGGTAGAGACCGTCCGGTGGGGCAGTCAAAGGCCGTACGCTCGCTCACCAGCCAGGTGCGGTCACTGGCGATGACGCCCTTGAGGCTGCCCAGCCCGTGGTTAAAGATGCGCAACGTTCCCTCGACGGGCCGCCTGTTGACGCTGGGTCCGAGGCTGAGCCGCGTGGTATCCGTGGCGAGTAAAGGCGCGGCGATCCCAACACGCAGGGGGATCTTGGCGCGGCCGGCGTCCGACGTGATGGCTAGCGTGGCCTCGGCCGTCTGCTCCTCGGACCCAAGCGCGAGGCCATAG